>DASRMJ010000285.1:0-20116 GCA_035647995.1 Thermoleophilia bacterium
GACAGGGGGGAGGGCACCACTCTGCTGGAATCGGGCATCACCCTTCCAGTGGTGGAGATCGGGCTGCTGGAAGAACCGGGCGCGGATGTGGTGGGGCCCACGGATCACGAGATACTCTCGTCCCTCGAGGTGCGCATGCACCTACCCGAGGGCGGAGTGCCCAAGGAGGGACCGTCGGCGGGGCTCGCTGTGGCGGTGTCGCTCTTGTCTGCGCTCACCCTCATCCCCCTGCTGCCTCGGGTGGCACTCTCGGGTGAGATAACCCTGACCGGACAGGTCCTCGCCGTAGGCGGACTGAAAGAGAAGCTGCTCGCCGCGCTGAGGGAAGGGGTCCGGAAGGTGATCCTTCCCGCCGACGTGCGGCCGCAGATCCAGGAGGTGCCCGCGGAGTTGACCCGAGGGCTCGAGATCGTCTACGTATCGGAGTTCAAGGATGCACTCGCGCATGTCCTGTGCGTGGAGTGCGCCGCTTCCGCCGACGGCGAGAGCACGCCGCCCCGTCGGCCTAGGAACGGGTGAGAAGGAGTCTACGTGGCTGAGGTGACGATGCCCGCGCGCTACTCTCCGCATGAGGTGGAGGAGCGCCTGATGAGGGAGTGGCTCGATCGCGGAGCTTTCCGCGCCGCGTCCGAGCCCTCGGGACCGACGTATTCCATCGTGATACCTCCGCCGAACGTCACCGGTTCCCTGCATATGGGTCACGCCTTGAACGGCACCATCCAGGACGTCCTTACGCGCTATCACCGTCTGCGCGGCGAGTCGGCGCTCTGGCTCGTCGGCACCGATCACGCCGGCATCGCTACTCAGAACAAGGTGGAGGGCCGCTTGGCCGCTGAGGGCCTGCGCAAGGAAGACATCGGCCGTGAGGCGTTCGACCGTCGGGTCTGGGAGTGGCGGGAGCAGTACGGGTCGACGATCATCAACCAGTTGAAGCGTCTCGGATGTTCGTGCGACTACGATCGCGAACGCTTCACCATGGACGATGCCTATCACGCCGCGGTTCTCAAGGTGTTCGTCGATCTGTACGAGAAGGGCGACATCTACCGCGACGTCTACCTGGTCAACTGGTGCGTGCGCTGCGGGTCCGCGATCTCGGATCTCGAGGTGGAGCACGTGGAGCGCGCCGACAGGCTCTACTACGTGCGCTACCCGGTGGTCGGCGCCGACGACTTCCTGACGGTAGCCACCACTCGGCCCGAGACGATGTTCGGGGATACCGCCGTGGCCGTGAACCCTGACGATCCACGCTACGGGCGGTATGTGGGCATGACCGCTATTGTGCCGCTGGTCGGTCGCGAGGTGCCCATCATCGCCGACGAGCACGTCGATCCGGCGTTCGGGACGGGTGCGTTGAAGATCACGCCGGGCCACGATCCCAACGACGCAGAGATCGCCCGCCGTCATGGTCTGCCCGGCATCTCGGCCATCGGCTTCGACGGCCTGCTCAACGAGGAGGCAGGGGAGTTCGCCGGTCGCGACGCCGAGGAGGCCCGCGCGGCCATCGTGTCGCGCCTCACCGACCATGGGCTGTTCGAACGGGCGGAGGAGTACACACACTCCGTGGGGACGTGCTACCGCTGCGGCACCGTGATCCAGCCGCTGCTCTCCTTGCAGTGGTTCATGGACATGAAGCGGCTCGCCGCTCCGGCGATCGAGTGCGTCGAGGACGGGCGCGTCGGCTTCGTGCCCGATCGGTGGGCCGACGTGTATCTGGAGTGGATGCGCGGTATCCGCCCCTGGTGCCTCAGCCGCCAACTGTGGTGGGGCCACCGACTCCCGGTCTGGTACTGCGACGACTGCAGCAAGGTGGTGGTGGCCGTGGAGGCTCCCACCTCCTGCCCCGACTGCGGCGGCACGTTGAGGCGCGACGAGGACGTGCTCGACACCTGGTTCAGCTCAGCCATGTGGCCGTTCGCCACGCTGGGATGGCCCGAGAGCACGCCCGAGCTCAAGTCCTACTACCCCACCTCCGCCTTGTCGACAGCGCGCGACATCCTCTATCTGTGGGTGGCGCGAATGATCATGATGGGGCTGGAGTACTTGGACGACGTGCCCTTCCGCTCGGTCATCGTGCATCCGACCATCCTGGCCGCCGACGGCCGACGCATGAGCAAGAGTCTCGGCACGGGTATCGACCCGCTCGAACTGATCGACGAATATGGCGCCGACGCGACGCGGTTCGGCCTCCTCTACATGAGCTCCGTCCAGGATGTGCGCTTCAGTGCCGAGCGCATCGAAATGGGCCGCAACTTCGCCAACAAGCTGTGGAACGCTTCGCGCCTGGTCCTGCAGGGCGCGCACCCGGAGGCGGTGCCGGCCATCGAGCTCGCGACTCCAGCCGACCGCTGGATCTTCAGTCGGCTCGGGGTCGTGTCCGTCGAGCTTGCACAGTTGTATGAGTCGTTCGATTTCGCCGAAGCGGCCAGACTCGGCTACAGGTTCGTGTGGAACGAGGTGTGCGACTGGTATCTGGAGATGGCCAAGTCGCGCCTCTACGGGGATAGTGAGGCCGAGCGACTGCAGGTGAGCGGTAATCTCCTGGCTCTTCTCGAGAGGATCACCGGCCTTCTTCACCCGATGATGCCGTTCGTGACCGCCGAGGTCTATCGGAACCTGCCTCGCGCCTCCCCCGGCGAAGGGCACCAGGGTGCGGCCGGCGCCGGTGCAGTCGGTGCCGATGAAGACGCGGTCGACCTGCTGTCAAGCCGGTTCCCTGAGGGGGATCCGGCCTGGGCCGATGCCGACGCCGAGAGCGGGATGGAGTCGTTCATAGCGGTGGTGGCCGGCCTCCGCTCCGCTCGGGAGGAGCTCGGGGTGCCTCGTGGTGCCGTGGGTCGAGTATGGATCGTGACCTCGGATCCGGGGCGCGCCTCGGCTCTGACCGGGGAGCCGGGGGCCCTCCGGCAGCTGGCCGGTTGCGAGATCGCCGGTGTCGTGTGCGACGAGGGCGATGTCCCGGCCGGTCGCTTCACTTCGGTGGACGCTCCAGGCCTGAAGGTGCTGCTGCCGCTCGAGGGTCTCGTGGATGTCGAGAAGGAGCGCGCGAGGCTGATGGGGCGAGCAGAGAAGGCGAAGGCGGATGTGGCGCGGGCGAGCGGCAAACTGGCCAACGAGCGCTTCGTGGTCAACGCCCCCGCGGAGGTCGTTGCGCAGGAACAGGAGCGGCTGGCGGCCGGCCGGGCGCAGCTAGCGGATATCGCCCGGCAGTATCGAGAACGACTCGGAGAGGAACTGCCGTCGTGAGTGGAACGGTTTCAGTGGACCAGGCGCGGGAGTACGTGCATGGTCTCGAGATGTTCGGGATGCGTCTTGGGCTCGATCGTGTGCGGGCGCTGGCGGAGCGCCTGGGCGATCCGCAGAAGGCGTACCGCACCGTGCACGTCGTGGGCACCAATGGGAAGTCTTCGACCGCGCGGTTCATCTCGGCGATCCTTCAGCAGCACGGTCTTCGTGTGGGCACCTACGTGAGCCCCCATCTCGTCAGTCTGGCTGAGCGTCAGCTCGTCGACGGCGTGGCCTCCACCGACGAGGAGTTCTATTCGCTGGTGGCACGCATCATGCCCGTCGCGGCCGAGGTCGAGGCTGAGCTGCCGAAAGGGGAAGTGCTCACCCAGTTCGAGGTTCTGACGGCCGCGGCGTACCTCTACTTCAAGGAGTCCGGCTGCGACGTGGCCGTCGTGGAGGCGGGACTTGGGGGTCGCTGGGATGCGACGAGCATCATCGAGTCCGATGTGCAGGTGATCACCACGATCGCGTTGGAGCACACGGAGTATCTGGGGAACACGGCCTTGGCCATACTCGAGGAGAAGGCGGCCGTCATCCCCGAAGGCGGGGCGGTCGTGGCCGGGTTCCTGGACGGCGACGTGAGCGCTCGGCTCAGGACCATCTGCGCGGAGCGGGGCGCCTCTCTGTGCTCGCTGGGCGAGGAGATCTCCCTGCTCACCGACATCGGCCAGGCTACATTCGACGTGTTCGGAGCGCGCGATCTCTACTCGAACCTCCGCCTGAGCGTCCTGGGCAACTACCAGCGCGCCAATGCCGCTCTTGCGATCGCGGCGGCGGAACAGTTCATGGGTGCGGCGCTCGACGGGGCCAAGACACGAAAGGGCCTGCTGCACACCTCGGTCCCCGGCCGGCTGGAGGTGATCAGCGACCAACCGTTCTGCGTGCTGGACGGTGCCCACAATCCCTCGGGCATGGCGGAGATGCTGCGCTCACTCGACGGTCTTCTAGCCCGCCGACGCCTTCTCGCCGTGGTCTCGATACTCAAGGACAAGGGCGCGCTCGAGATGCTGGCCGACCTCGCGCCGCGCTGCGACATCGTCTTCGTGACGCAGAACAGCAATCCCCGCTCGTATCCGGCGGAGGAGCTGGCCGCGATATTGGAGGGGCTGGACGACGCTCCTGAGGTCTTCGTCGACGCGGACCCTGAGTCTGCAGTGCGGAGCGCCCTCAAGCTCGCGACGTCGAACCAGGTGGTGATCGTCACCGGATCGCTCTACCTGGTATCCGATCTGAAACGGTCGATGCAGGGAGGCTGATAGGGCGTGGGGGCGAAGAGAAGAGACGGGCGCGACGTCTTCCTGTTCACGGTCTTCGCGCTGCTGTTGATCGTCGTGATATCCTTTTTGGTCGGATACTTTGTGGGCACCCGCCTTCTCTAGGAGAGCGCCTTGGACAACGCATTCCAGACCATCCAGAACATCCTTAGCTGGCCGGGTTGGACGCTGGTGTGGTATCTGATCTGGTTCTCGGTAGTGGTGCTGTGGCTGGCGCTCGTCTTCTGGACGTTGAAGGACGCGCGGAAGCGTATCGACGACGGACTGATCACCGCCGTGGCAGTGGCCACCTCGCTGGTGTTCCCGTTCATCGGCACCCTGGTCTACTCCATCCTTCGTCCGCCCGAATATCTGGCCGACGTGCGTGAACGCGAGCTCGAGATACACGCCATGGAGCAAGAGCTAATGGAGTCGCGGGTGTGTCCGAACTGCCGGGAGCCTGTGCGCGAAGGCTACATCGTTTGCCCGAAGTGTCGCAAAGGTCTGAGGATCCTCTGCGTCACCTGTGAGCGGCCTCTCGAGAAGTCGTGGAAGGTGTGCCCCTACTGCGGCGCCGACGCCGGGCCGGTGGCCAAGGTGGCGCCGGTGGCTGAAGTCGCCAACGGGTGACGACGGCCGCGGCCCGCTCTTGCGGGCCGCCTAGTCCCGCCGCATCACCGATGAACTCGTTTCTCGCACCCGGGCGCTGGACGCGCCCCGATTGGAGGATGTCTTGAGCGTCGAACGTACACTTGTGCTGGTGAAACCCAACGGCGTCACGCGCGGCCTCGTGGGCGAGGTGATCGGGCGCCTCGAGTGCCGTGGATTCGTCCTGGCGGGGCTGAAGCTCGTGCAGGTCACCAAGGAGCTCGCCGAGGAGCACTATGAAGAGCACAGCGAGAAGCCGTTCTTCGAAGGACTGGTGAGCCTCTTGACCTCCGCGCCCGTCGTCGCCATGGCTGTCGAGGGCGTCTCGGCGGTGCAGGTGGTGCGCGACATGATGGGTGCGACCGACCCCACCAAAGCGGCCCCCGGCACCATCAGGGGCGACTTCGCGCTCGAGATCGGCGAGAACGTGGTGCACGGGTCAGACTCGGTGGAGAGCGCTCGTCGCGAGATCGCGCTCTACTTCACGCCCGAAGAACTCCTGTCGTAGTCGCGCAGAGGAGCGGCGCCTCCGGCGCCGTCCTCCGCGGGTGAACGCCATGCCGCTCCCCACCTATCCGGAAGACTTCCGTCTGCTCCTGGCGTCGAGTTCTCCTCGACGGCGGGACCTCTTGATCGCAGCCGGGATACCGTTCGAGACGGTCTCGACTGACGCGGTGGAGGAGGACATCGGCACCGATCCGCGGCGCCTGGCCGAACAGAACGCGTTGCGCAAGGCGCGGGGCGCGCGTCTTCCCGCGGGGCTGCACACCAAGGTATTCGTGCTCGGGGCCGACACAGTCGTGGTGGTGGGCGGTCGCATACTCGGCAAGCCCGGGGATGCGGGCGAGGCCGGGGATATGCTCCGGCGTTTGTCGGCCGTCGAGCACCACGTCGTCACCGGGGTCGCGCTGATCGAGCTGGGTGTGGACGGCGAGGTGGCGCGTGAACTGGTGGGCGCCTCTGTAACCGCAGTCCGTTTCCGGTCCCTTTCGGTCGGCGAGATCGACGCCTACCTTCTGTCAGAGGAGTGGCGGGGCAAGGCCGGAGCGTACGCGATCCAGGGCTTGGCTTCGTTGTTCGCGGAGGGGATCGAAGGGGATCACTCGAACATAGTGGGGCTACCACTCAGCCTGCTGGGCGAGCTCTTGCGTGAGGCGGGATTCGACCCTGTGCGTCGGGTGTGGCGACGGTGAGCCTCGGGGCCTTGCACCCGTGCTCGAGCGGGCGATGGTGTTCTCATCGCATCCAGGTATAATCCGTGCCCTGGGAGAGGGCCTGCCGGGCCCCGATTAATCGAAGAGGAGACATCCGATAGGTTTCTTCAGTCTCATAACCGGGTTTGGCGGTCGCGACATGGCGGTCGACTTGGGCACGGCGAACACGTTGGTCTACGTGCGCGGTCGCGGGATCGTCCTCTCGGAGCCTTCCGTGGTGGCGATCGACTCCCGCACCGGCGAAGTGCATGCAGTGGGCGCCGAGGCCAAGCGCATGTTGGGACGCACGCCGGGGACCATCACGGCGATCCGACCCCTGAAGGATGGGGTGATCGCGGACTTCGACGTCACGGAGCAGATGCTCCGTCACTTCATACAGAAGGTGCACCAGAACCGCTGGGCACACCCTCGCGTCGTCGTGTGTGTGCCCTCCGGGGTCACGGGGGTGGAGCGGAGGGCCGTCGAAGAGGCGACCATCACCGCCGGCGCCCGCGCCGTGTATCTCATCGAGGAACCCATGGCGGCCGCCATAGGCGCCGGGCTGCCGGTCAGCGAACCCACCGGCAGCATGATCGTGGACATCGGCGGAGGCACCAGCGAGGTCGCGATCATCTCTCTTGGCGGCATCGTGACCGCTCAATCCGTGCGGATAGGCGGCGACGAACTCGATGAAGCGATCATCGCCTACGTCAAGAAAGAGTACAAGTTGATGATCGGCGGCCAGACCGCCGAGGAACTGAAGCTGGAGATCGGTTCCGCGTACCCCATCGGCGAGGACGAGCACGCCGAGATCCGTGGGCGCGACCTCGTGACCGGTCTCCCCAAGACGCTGGTCATCTCGTCCGAAGAGGTGCGCGACGCCATCGCAGAGCCCGTGACGGCGATCGTCGACGCCATTAAAGCGACGCTCGACAAGACGCCGCCGGAACTCGCCTCGGACGTCATGGACCGCGGGATCATGCTCGCCGGCGGCGGCTCGCTGCTCAAAGGACTCGACGAGCGCATCCGGCAGGAGACGCAGATGCCGGTGCACCTGGCGGAGTCTCCGCTCACCTGCGTGGCTGTGGGCTCCGGTCGCTCTCTCGAAGAGTTCGAGGCTCTACACAGGAGCTCTCAGAGAACGAGAAGGCGCCGCTACTAGCCTAGCGGAGGGCTTCCGATGCAACGAAGTGCCGCACTCAGACGGCGGATCGTGTTCGCCGTCCTTATCGTTATCTCCCTCACCTTGCTGACCGCATACTTCCGTGAGCCTGCGGCCGGTCTCTTTCACGTCGTCCAGAACGACGCCTCAGACACCCTGTCCCCCGTGCAGTCACTTGCCGCCCGGGCCGTGCAGCCCTTCCGCGACGGATATCGGTGGGCGGGCGCGGTCCTAGGCGCGAACGCCAGGAACGAGCAGCTCAACGCACAGCTCGAGTCGCTTCGCGGCGAGCTGGTCCTACTCAACGAGGCGAGCCAGGAGAACGCGCGCCTGAAGGAGCTGCTCGACTTCAGGGACGCCGGCATATTCCCGGCGGGATCGACGTTCGAGGTGGCCCGCGTGATCGGGAAGTCGCCCACGACGTGGGAGGCGTGGGTGCAGATTGACAAGGGCTCCGATGACGGGATCGCCCTAAACCAGCCCGTGGTCGGAGTGACGCTGCCCGCGGACAGATCCCTCTCCGGCAAGGGGCTCGTGGGCAAGATCACCGCCGTGGGCAAGCGCAGCGCCCGCGTGCAGCTCATGGTCGACCAGGCGTTCAACGTCGCGGCACTTGTCCAGGGCACTCGCGCCCAGGGGATCGTCACCGGATCGCTCTCGGGCAGACTGGTCATGGACTTCGTCGAGCGAGACCAACCCGTAGAGGAGAAGCTGATCGTGATCAGCTCGGGCTTCGGCCAGATCTTCCCGAAGGGGATTCCCGTGGGCATCGTGCAGAGCGTGGGCGAGGTCGACGTCAACATCTACAAGCAGATCGAGGTGCGGCCCTTCGTCGATTTCGACACATTGGAGGAGGTCATGATCATCACCACCCCGACGGCGCAGGTGGAAGGGTATGAGGAGATGAGCACGCTGGTTCCCCACGAAGCCGAGGGAACCAAGTGAGGTGACGGTATGGTCCGGGCACGCTTGATCGATGTGGGGAGGCTGGCGCTGCTCCTCGTGCTGGCGGTCATCCTGCAGACGCTCGCTGCATCCCAGCTCTCCTTCCTCGGGGTGACCGCCGACGTGTTCGTGATCGTCGTGGTGCTGGTGGCGGTCGGTTCCGGCTCGTTCACCGGACTCGTCTTCGGTTTCGTGGCGGGCCTCACGGCAGATGTCGTATTCCTCGACCCGATCGGCATGCGCACGTTCATGTACCTCTTGATCGGCTACTGGGCCGGAAGGTATGTGGAGGAGTTCGGATTGAGCAGCGCATGGGTGGTGGTGCTTCTGGCCGGGACCGTTTCCCTCGGCGCGCAGACCGTGTACGGGATCCTCCAGATGATCACCGGCACCGAGGGGTCGCTCCTCACGATGGTCGTGACGCAGGTGCTCCCGGCAGCGATGTTCGACGGACTGCTCTCGGCTCCGCTCTACCTCGGGCTCACCAGGGTCAGGCTGCTACCTCAACAGCGGGCCGCCGGGCCCATGTTCGGGTAGGGCGGCATGTACCTGGAACCGGTACGCAGGCGGCGCCTGCCGGGGGAGGATCGCTCCGCGGGGATGCGGCTGGCGATCCTGGCGACGGCTGTCCTACTCCTCTTCGCTGTGCTGGTGTTCCGCCTGTGGTTCCTCCAGATCCTCTCCGGCGACCAGTTCGCCGCCCAAGCCGACAACCAACGTCTGCGCACTGTGCTGATACAGGCACCCCGAGGGGTCATCTACGATAGGAACGGCAGTCTCCTGGTGACCAATCGGGCCGGCCTCAGCGTGGGTATCCTACCCATGGACCTTCGTTCGCCTGAGACGGTGATACCGCACCTGGCGGCCGTGCTGGGCATACCGGCGGAAGACATCAGGGCGAAACTTGACACGGCCGGACAGGACGAGTATCGGGTCGTCACGATCAGGCAGGACGTGCCCGAGAACCCGGTGGTGAGCTATCTACTCGAGCACAGCCTGGAGTTCCCCGGGGTGAGGGTGGAGAAGTCGTACCTGCGCGAGTACCCGAACAAGATCCTCGCGACGCACATCTTGGGGTACGTGGGGGAGGCCTCCTACGAAGACCTGCAGAAGGAGCAGTTCCAGACCCTGAAGGGTGGCGCGGTCATCGGGAAAGACGGGGTCGAAGCGGTGCATGACTCGATGCTGCGGGGCGTCGTCGGCACCCGGACGGTCGAGGTGGACGCGGCGGGTGTGCCCAAGCGGGTGATCCAGGAGAACCAGCCGACCCCCGGCAGCAACTTGGTTCTCACCATCGACAGCGGGCTGCAGGCGGTCGCCCGCGCGGCGGTCGTGGATGGCATCGCGCGCGCACACGCCGACGGATTCGTGAACTCATATGCAGGTGTGATCGTGGCTCTTGACCCGCGCAGCGGCGAGATCCTTGCGATGACCTCCTACCCGGACTACGACCCCTCGCTGTGGGTGGGCGGCATGAGCACAGAGACATACCAGAACCTGATCGACCCGGCCCAGCACAACCCACTCTTCGACAGGGCCACGAAGGGGCTGTATCCGGCCGCCTCCACGTTCAAGCCTTTCGTGGCCGCAACGGCCCTGCGCAGCGATCTGATCGACTGGACACAGATCTTCTCCGACCCGGGGACGTTCACGCGCGACCAGCAGGTGTGGCGTGACTGGCTGCTACAGGGGCACGGCGACGTGAACCTAGTGCAGGCGCTGGCCGAATCGTGCGACGTGTACTTCTACAACCTGGGCTCGAGATTCTACGACCTGAAAGGTCCCGTGCTGCAGGATGGATTGAGGGAGTTCGGCTTCGGGCAGCGCACCGGCATAGACCTGCCGGGCGAGTATCCCGGCCAGGTGCCCGACAGTGAGTGGAAGAAGAAGAACGGGAAGACCGAGATCGACCGCATCTGGAAGCCGGGCGACGACATCAACCTGTCGATCGGACAAGGTGACCTTCTGGTCACGCCGCTTCAGTTGGCGATTGCCCTGGCGGCAATCGCCAACGGCGGCGATATCCTCGTGCCTCGGGTGGCTCGTCAGATAACCGACGCATCCGGGAACGTGACGAAGCAGTTCGAGACCGAAGTGAAGTCGCACGTGGATATTGGCGCCGAAGACCTGGATGCCATACGGCGGGGGCTCAAGATGGTTACGAGCGACCCCACGGGCACCGCGTACGGCGCCTTCCGCGGGTTTCCCATCGCGGTGGCCGGCAAGACGGGGACCGCGCAGAAGAAGCCGGGCGACGACTACGCCTGGTTCATGGGATACGCTCCCGCAGACGCCCCCGAGATCCTGGTCGTTGCGCTGATCGAGCAGGGTGGACACGGGAGTTCGATCGCGGCTCCAGCGGTGCGCAAGGTCCTGGAAGCCTACTTCCGCACGGAATCCTCCGGCCCCGCGCAGGTGGAGGTGACCGAGTGAGAGTGCTGCACGGAGGCCCATTGCGCTCGACCAGAGGGTTCAGCATGAGTCGGTACCTCGGCAGCCTGGACTGGGTGCTTCTGGCAGCCACTGCCGGTCTGGTGTGCTTCGGTCTCGCCATGATCTACTCGGCTACTCACGCGGACCTTACGGCGAGCAGCCCCACCCAGTACGTCTGGGCTCAGAGCTTGGGGCTGATGATCGGTGTGATCGCGCTCGTGGTGCTCAGCCTCATCGACTTCACCTGGTTCGCGCGTTTGGGCAGGTACCTGTACTGGATGAACATCGGGCTACTCGCGCTGACCTTGGTGATCGGGTCGGAGCGCATGGGTGCACGGCGTTGGATCAGCCTGCCGTTCTTCGACGTGCAGACGTCTGAGATAGGCAAAGTGTTGCTGGTTCTCGCTTTGGCGGCCTTTCTTGCGGAAGGGGTGGAGCTGCGGGGCAGCCTGCGCTTCGTCCTGAAGGCCGTGATTTATGTCGCCTTTCCGGCGACCTTGATCTTCCTGCAGCCTGACCTCGGCACCGCACTCGTCTTCGTCGCCATCTTCGTGTGCATGGTGCTCGTGTGGAGTATTCGCTGGTCGCACCTCGCGCTCCTGGCCGGAGCCGCGGTCGCAGCGGCCACGCTGGTATTGAGGGTGCTCCCCCGCACGTTCGGGATCGAACTGCTGAGGCCCTACCAACTCCAGAGGCTTACAGTGTTCGTCAATCCGGGGCAGGACACGTCGGATGCCGCCTATCAACTCTCACAGAGCAAGATCGCGGTGGCGAGCGGTACGTTCACCGGCAAGGGGTTCATGCAGGGCACCCAGACCCACTTGAACTTCCTTCCGGCACACCACACCGACTTCATTTTCTCCGTGATAGCCGAGGAGTTGGGTTTCGTGGGTTCGCTCGTGTTGCTGCTGCTCTTTGCTGTCGTTCTCTGGCGCGCGTTCCGGATCGCGAGCCTTTCGAAGACGCTCCACGGCACGCTGATCGCCACGGGTGCGATCGGCGTGTTGGTGTTCCAGGTGTTCGTGAACGTGGGGATGACGCTCGGCATAATGCCCATCACCGGACTCCCGCTGCCGTTCATCAGCTTCGGCAGCAACAGCCTGATGGTATTCTTGATCCTCGTGGGTTTGCTCCAGAGCGTGCACGTGCACTCGCGAACGGCGCTCTACGGAGGGCGTCTCAAAGGAGACCCGTATGGCCAAATGGCCGCTTGACCCGAACAAGATATGGGGCGCCTTCAAGGAGATCGCCGCTGCGACCGCACAGGACGCCGGCATCGTCCTGGCCGGGGACCCGTCACTCACGGCCAAAGCCCAGGAGGCGTTGTCGCCCGACGGATGGCACGCGCGGCTCTGGCAGGGGGCTGCTGAGGGTCTTGCGGGGCTCGCCCTCGGCCCGGGTGACGTGTTGCTCGTGCTCGTGCAGCCCAACGAGGAGGATGTCTGGGCGGCGGCCGTGCGCGCCGCCGCGCTGCCTCTGGGGGCGGTCGTCGTCGTGGACGACGGACCCGCCGCCACTCAGCGCACCACATGGTATGACAAGCACAGGGCCCGAGTCTCCTTCTCGCCGACGCCCGAGGGCTGGACGGCGGTGTGGACCGCCGTCGTGGAGGTGGGAGGTGACCATGTCGTGGCTCTCGGGCGCCGGTTCCCCATCCTGCGGGGGTGGGCATCGCGCAAAGTCATCAAGCGCACGGCCCGGCAGAACGGTCTCGTCGGTGCCGCGTTCATCGTCCCCGGCACGGACATGCCGATCATGACCCTGAACCAGATCAAGATGGTGCTGTCGATCGCCGCCATCCACGGCGAGGAGATCACCACGGAGCGTGCGATCGAACTCGTGGGGGTCGTCGGCTCGGGATTCGGCATGCGTGCCGTGGCGCGCCAAGCGCTCGACCTGGTGCCCGGGCCTGGTTGGCTGTTCAAGGGGGCAGTGGGCTACACAGGAACGCGTGCCCTCGGCGAGGCAGCCCTTCGCTACTTCGACCTGGGTGCGCCTGCTACTCCGGGCCGTCTCTCTTCTCTGGCTCGGCGGATCAAGAGGTGACGCGCGTCGCGGTGTCGCCGGACTTGGGCGGCATCCATCGGCGCTTCGAGGGCATCCTGGGTCGGGTCCAGAATCCTGCGCGCCTGGTGGGTGGCGAGATCGGTGCGGGCCCCGGATTCAGCGGTCGGACGGGCGAGCTGCGCGTCGCCCTCGCCTTCCCCGACGCATACGAGGTCGGGATATCCAACCAGGCGCTTCAGATCCTCTATCACGTGGCAGGCACGGTTACCGGCGTCGGCGTGGAGAGGGCATACCTTCCGTGGGTGGACGCGATAGCCGAGATGCGGCGCGAGGGCGTGCCGCTCCTTACCCTTGAGACGTGGACTCCCGTGAAGGCCGTGCATTTGCTGGGAATCACCCTGCAGCACGAGCTGAACTACACCAATGTGCTTGAACTCCTGGATCTGGCCGGGATCCCGGTGCGGACGGCGGACCGAGGAGAAGACGCCCCACTCGTGGTGGCCGGCGGTCCCGCGACCGCGGACTTCCTGCCGATGGCCCCGTTCCTGGACGCCGTCGTGGTGGGTGACGGTGAAGAGGTGTTCGCCGAGTTGCTGGCGAGTCTGGTCGAGGCGGGTGCGGCCGGCGAAGGGCGCGCGGAGCGCGTGCGGCGATTGGCGGGCATCAGAGGCGTGTTCGTGCCCGGGTCGAGCCGCATCGTGCGACGGGTGGCGCTCGACAGGCTCGAAGATGCCCCGTACCCGGAGCACTGCCTGGTGCCGCTCACAGCAGGGGTCCACGATCGCGCCTGGGTGGAAGTGGCACGCGGGTGTTCGCGGGGCTGCCGATTCTGCCAGGCCGGCATGTGGTATCGACCCGTGCGAGAGAGGAGCCGCGACCGGATCGTGGAGTTGGCCGGCTCGCAACTGCGCGCGAGCGGCCACCAGGAGGTGAGTCTCGGATCGCTCTCCGTGACCGACCACTCGCAGCTGCGGGGAGTGCTGAGCGCCTTGGCCGCCGACGAGCCCGAGGTGAGAGTGGCCTTGCCATCTTTGCGCGTGGACAGCGCTGCCGTGAAGCTGGGCCACCTGACCTCGCCGACGAGCCAGTCGGTCACTCTGGCTCCTGAGGCGGGCAGCCAGCGCATGCGCGACGTGATCAACAAGAACGTGTGCGAAGAGGACATCTTCGGCGCGGCTCGGGAAGCCTTCGCCCTGGGGCACACCACACTGAAGCTCTACTTCATGATGGGGCTCCCCACCGAGACCGACGACGACGTGGAGGCGATCGCCGATCTCTGCCTTCGTCTGCGGCGGCTGGGGAAGGAGCAGCTCGGGTCTCGCGGGTCGAGGTTGAGACTGAACGTCAGCGTCACCAACTTCATCCCGAAGGCGTTCACGCCGTTCCAGTGGGCGCCCATGGCCGACCGTGCCGTGCTCGAGGCTCGGCAGATGCTGCTTCGCAGGAGGCTGGGTGTCAAGGGGCTGAAGCTCTCGCTCCACGACATCGATTCGAGTTACGTGGAAGCGGCCCTCGCCCGCGGGGGAGAAGAGTGCGCGGCGATCGTAGAGGCCGCTTGGAGAGCCGGTGCCCGCTTCGACTCCTGGACCGAGGAGGCACGGCCGCAGGCTTGGGCCTCTGCGTTCTCGCTTGCCGGAGCGTCGGCGGAGGAGCTCGCCACCCGGGCCAGGCCGTTGGGCGACGTGCTCCCGTGGGACGTTATCGAGGGAGTGGTTTCGAAGGAGTTCCTCCTCGGTGAGTGGGAGCGAGCCGCGTCGGGGGTGCTCACCCCCGACTGCCGCGCCGCCGGCTGCCAGGATTGCGGGGTGTGCGTGGGCACCCTCCAGATCGACGAGCCTGGGGTGGGCGCTCCTGCGGGTGGTGCGTCCGGGGGTGTCCATTCCGGTGAGGTCGCCCAGCGACGAGGCGCGACGCCCGACGGATCCCTGCGCCGCTGGCTCATCACCTTCTCAGCTACGGGCAGAGCGCGTTACCTCGCCCACCTGGATACCATGGAGCTGTTCCGGCGGGCCATCCGTCGGGCCGGTGGCCGCCTTGCTCTGTCGGGAGGGATGAGGCCCAAGCCGCTCCTGTCGCTGGCCATGCCGCGGGGTGTCGGGGTAGAGGGGTTGGCGGAACTTGCGGAGTTCACGCTCCAGGGCCCTCCGGTGCCGGAGTTCGCGGAGCGTCTGCAACAAGCTCTCCCCGACGGCTTCAGAGTCCGGGGCTTCGAGCCCTACCACCACGCGCGCAGCGCCGCCGCACGCGTGGTCGCCGCCCGCTATCGCGTGGTCGCGACCTGTGCGCCGGTCGACGACGGGGAACCTCGGACCGCGTTGACGGCGGAAGTGTTGCGCGAGGCGGTCAGACTGTATACTCGCTCGTCGGGAATCATCGTCGAACGTCGTCGACCCAACGGGATCCGACAGATCGACGTGCGCACCTACGTGGAACGCATCATGGCGGTGGTGGAGGAAGATACCGTTGTCCTCGGCTTCGTGGCCGCGGTGACGCCCGCCGGCACGGTGCGACCTGAAGAGGTCGCAGCCGCGCTCTCACGTCTTGTTGATATGCCGCTGGTCGTGTCGCGGATCGAGCGGCTCAGTTTGGAACTTGATGGAACGACGCAGCAGGCCGTCTGACCGGTCCGTGGTACGACAGCCCCGCGCTTGCGGGGTGGTCGCGAGCGGGCTGGGACGGACTGCAGACGCCCGTCGTTCGAAAGGTTGTGGTGTAGCGTGAAGCAGTTGATCGTCTCGTCGGATTCGCGCGAGAGTCGCGTGGCGGTGTACGAGGGCAACCGGTTGGCGGAGCTCTTTGTGGAGCGTCGGTCGCGTCGGTCTCTCGTCGGCGACATCTACCGGGCCCGGGTGGAGAACGTGCTGGCCGGCATGGATGCCGCTTTCGTCGATATCGGCCTGGGCAAGAACGGGTTCCTCTACGTGGACGAGGTGCAACTCCCCGAGGAGAGCGACGCCCGTCCCCGGAAGATAACCCAGCTCTTACGGCCGGGCCAAGAGATCACCGTGCAAGTGCTCAAGGACCCCATGGGCACCAAGGGGGCCCGCCTCACCACGCAGCTCAGTCTGGCCGGTCGCTACATGGTGTATCTCCCCGGAGGCAGCCTGTGCGGCGTCTCGAGGCGTCTGCCGGATGCTGAGAGGGTGCGTCTGCGCAAGCTGTGCCACGAGCTCAAGCCCGACGACGCCGGCGTCATTATCCGCACGGCTGCCGAGGGGGTGAGCGACAAGGCGATCGCGCGCGACCTCAAGTTCCTCGCAAAGTTGTGGCAGACCGTCGAGCGTCGCCTGGAGTCGACGGGGGCTCCCGCGATCGTCTACTCCGAGGCCGAACTCCCGCTGCGGTTGGTGCGCGACATGTTCACGGAGGACTTCTCCCAGATCCTGGTCGATGACGAAGACCTCATGAAACGGATGGTCGGGTTCCTGCAGGCGACGGCCCCCGAACTGTCCGACCGCGTGGAGCTGTACAAGGGTCGCGCGCCGCTCTTCGAGAGCCATGGCGTGGAAGCCGAGGTGCAGGCGGCGCTCAAACGGAGGGTGGATCTGCCCTCCGGCGGCTACCTCGTGATCGACAAGGCAGAGGCCCTCACGGTCATCGACGTCAACACCGGGCGCTACGTGGGCAAGAAGTTCCTCGAGGACACCATCCTCAAGACCAACCTCGAAGCGTGTGCCGAGGTGGTACGCCAGCTGCGTATCCGTGACGTGGGCGGCATCATCGTCATCGACTTCATCGATCTTTCCACGCGCGAAAGCCGGGAGCAGGTGCTCGCCCTGCTGGAAGCCGAGCTGGCGAAGGACCGCACCAAGACGTACGTGGTGGAGTTGTCTCCGCTCGGATTGGTGGAGATGACCCGGCAGAACATCACCGATGGCCTGCGCGGCATCATGACGGACACCTGCCCTACGTGCCGCGGCGAAGGCGTGGTCCTGGGCGACGAGAGTCTCGCCATCTCTGTCGAGCGTCGCCTGCGCCGCCTGGCGGAAGCGGCGGCTCCCGAGGCCTTCCTGGTCGAGGTACACCCGAGGGTGGCCGGGGTGCTCCTGCGAGACGACGGTGCGCGACTCCGCGATCTCGAAAAGCAGACGGGCAGACTGTTCGTCATCGAAGGAGTGGGACACCTCGCCCTGGAGGAGTTCAAGATCAGCGCGGAGGGCTCACGCGAGGTCATCATGCGGGCGTCTCTTCCTGTGGTCGCCGGACAGGTCCTGGAGGTGGCTGTGGAAGAAGAGAACGTATACGACCGTCGTCACGGCATCGCGCGGGTGGACGGCTATACGGTGTGTGTGCTCGGAGGGGCCGGCGTCGTGGGTCGGAGGGCCAAGATCGTGGTCGAAGAGGCCACGCGGTATTGCGCCTACGCTAGACTGGCGGACGCGTAGCTGGACTCTCGTGGGCGGCCTGCCCCGGAATGGGAGGGCCGCGGTTCCGTCGTAGTGGTCGGAGGGCGGAGGCCTTGGTATACTACTGCGTTTGCGGCCCCCGGGTGGTCTTGGCTGGCGGTGAAGGTGGATCGATCGAGTCTTAGGAGAACGGATGTTTGCCATCGTTGATATAGGCGGGAAGCAGTATCGGGCCGAGGTCGGCCGGGAGCTTGTCGTCGATCGCATGACCGCCGAAGAAGGCGCTACAGTGGAACTCGACGCCGTCCTGATCTCCGGCGACGACGGGGCGCAGTTCGACGAGGTGAAGCCCGCGGCGGTGACGGCCACCGTGGTCGAGCATCTGCGCGGCCCCAAGCTCATAATCTTCAAATTCAAGCCCAAGCGGGGCTTCAAGCGCAAGAACGGATTCCGCAGCGCACTCACGCGCCTGTCGATAGACAAGATCGGTTAGGGAGGGGTCGAGGTATGGCTCATAAGAAAGGCGGCGGTAGTTCGAGGAACGGTCGTGACTCGAACGCCAAGAGGTTGGGAGTCAAGGCGTTCGGCGGGCAGATCGTGACCGCCGGGTCGATCATCGTGCGGCAGCGGGGCACCCGTTTCCGCCCCGGTGTCAACGTAGGTCTGGGCACCGACTACACGCTGTTCGCCAAGATCGCCGGTCGGGTGGTCTTCGCCAGAGGCAAAGTCGGGCGCACCGTCAGCGTCGTTCCCGCAGAGTAGTCTCCGCCTCTTCGAGGGGTCGGCCTAGCCGTCCCCGAGGGCCGGTCCGCACATGTTCAGAGATCAAGCCAAGATCCACGTGGCGGCCGGCCGAGGCGGGAACGGGTGCACTTCGTTCCGGCGCGAGAAACACGTGCCGAGGGGCGGGCCCGACGGAGGGGATGGCGGTCTCGGAGGCGACGTGTGGCTGGTCGCCGACCCGCAACTGCGAGACCTGAGTCCTTTCGCCCGAAAGGTGCACTACAAGGCGCAGGCCGGTCGGCATGGCGAAGGCGCCCGCAGGCATGGCGCCGCCGGCTCTGATCGCGAGATATCCGTCCCGCTCGGCACTCAGGCGCACCGCGACGGCCTACTCTTGGCCGACTTGACCGGCCGCGGCCAGCGGGTCCGGGTGGCGGCGGGCGGGAGCGGCGGCCGGGGCAACTCGCGATTCGTCAGCTCCACCCGGCAGGCCCCCCACTTCTCTGAGTTCGGCGATGATGGGGAGGAGTCTTGGATCGAGCTCTCCCTGCGGCTGATGTCGGATGTGGGACTGGCGGGGTTGCCGAACGCCGGGAAGTCGTCTCTCCTGCGCCGTGTCTCCAACGCCACCCCGAAAGTGGCCGACTACCCGTTCACCACCATCGAACCGATGTTGGGAGTGGTGCAGGCCTTGGGAGTCGAAGAGCCCTTCACCGTGACCGACGTGCCCGGACTTCTTGAAGGGGCCGGCGACGGCGTGGGCATGGGAACGGAGTTCCTCGCGCACCTGGAGCGGTGTCACATGCTCCTTCACATCGTGGACGTGGCCGGCTACTTCGGCGACGACCCGCGCGAGAACTTCGAGATCATCCTCCGGGAGTTGGTGAGCGGAGGCACCGGCCTTGCCGTCAAGCCGCAGGTCGTCGTGCTGAACAAGATCGATCTGCTGTCGAGTGTGGATCTGGCGGTGCTCACCCAGTACTTCGTCGAGCGTGTCTCCACACTCCGCGACGAGGGACATCCGGCATTCTCGTGGACGCTCTCCGCGGACCCGCCGGAGCCGCAGAGACTTGTGTGGTCTGTGTCCACGGCTACCGGGGAGGGGTTGCCGCCTCTGCTGACGTTCGTGGGCTCTGCCGTGGCGGAGCTGAGGGTCGCGCTCGAGGCGAGGGGCGAGGCCGGAGTCTCACCGCTCGGAAGCGAGGGGTCCGGTGTCCTGACTCCCGGTTTCGGGACCGACGGTCTCGGGGCTGGTGCGGGCCACGTCACCTTCCGGCCCGGAGCCGACGGTCCAGAACGATTCTCTGTGCGGCGTGAAGAGGATCGTTTCGTCATCGAGGGCGCGTGGTTGGGCCGTCTCGTGCGGCGCTACGACCTGGAGAACGATCAGGCCGTCCGCTATCTTGGGGAGCGGTTGGAGCGTCTCGGGGTCAGTGAGGCTCTGCGCGCGGAGGGAGCATGCCCCGGAGACCAGGTCGACATCGAGGGTCGGTCGTTCGAGTTCCAGTAGCAGAAGGGGGAGTCGGCGTGGCGGATGCGCATGTGATGACCGTCGTGGTCAAGATCGGGTCGAGCACGCTCACCGATGAGCGCGGGAAGTTCCGCCTGGGCCCGATGGCGGGTCGGGTGGCGGAGATCTGCGACCTGCATTCGAAGGGACACCAGATGGTGCTCGTGTCATCCGGCGCCGTGTCTTCGGGGATGGGGCCGCTGCGCATGAAGAGCCGTCCTACAGAGGTGGTGGACCTCCAAGCCGCCGCCGCGGTGGGGCAGGGGCGTCTCTACCACACGTACAGTCAGCTCTTCGGCCACGAGGAAGTGACCACCGCACAGATCCTTCTCACCGCCATGGACATCGCCGCGCGCTCACAGTACTTGAACGCGCGCAACACCCTGAGGCGCCTTCTGGAGTGGGGCTGTGTCCCGATCATCAACGAGAACGACACCACAAGCACCGACGAGCTGTGTTTCGGCGACAACGACACGCTCGCCGCGCAGGTCGCGTTGCTGGTGGGTGCGGATCTGCTCGTGCTCCTCACCGATACGGACGGCCTCTTCACCGCCAACCCCACCGTCGACAAGGGTGCGGCCTTCATCTCCGAGGTGGGCGACTTCTCGGAG
>DASRMJ010000286.1:0-4895 GCA_035647995.1 Thermoleophilia bacterium
CCCACGGCCGCCGAGCGGAGATCTTGGAGCACCACCGGCTCCTACTGGGCAAGCGGCGCAAGACGCAGCCGCGGGGGTCCCGCACCTTCGGGAGCACCTTCCGCAACCCGCCGGGGGACTACGCGGGCAGGCTCCTCGAAAGCTCCGGCTTGAAGGGCGTCCGTCGCGGCGGGGCCCAGGTCTCAACGGTGCATGCGAACTTCATCTCGAATCTCGGTGATGCTACGACCGCCGACGTATTGGCGCTCATGGTCATGATGCGAGGGACTGTCGCCGAAAGGCAGGGCGTGTTCCTCGAACCCGAGGTTCGGTTGATCGGCGCCGACTTCCCTTGGGGGGGGAGAGACGGGGGCCCACACCGCCGAGTCTCCCCATCCGCGACACAGCCGGGCTGATGGACGAGCGCTTCAGAGACCGCCGCCGGCAGGTGGGGCGGAGCCGAGGCAAGCGTCGGCTGACGGTGGTCCTCGTTGTGGCGCTCTCGGTCGGGGCCGCTCTCGGCTTCTACTGGCTTCGCTCGTCCGGCGTGTTCGCCGTGGTCAAAGTGTCGCTGCCGGTCACTCAGAACGTCAGCGAGGCGCAGATCCGTGCGGTTGTGGCGCCGGTCTCCGGGGTCAATCTGCTCCGGGTGTCTACCCAGACTCTGGAGGCAAGTCTGCGAGAGATCCCCTATGTGCGATCGGCGCACGTCTACCGTGGTTTTCCCGATAGCCTGGTGATCGACATCGAGGAGTACGTCCCGGTGGCTCGAGTGCGGGCATCCGACGGGACGGAGTGGTTGGTGGCTGACGACGGCACCATACTCGCGGAGGCGGGTGCTGAGGCCGGCGACCTGCTCCTCCTCTCGGCTCAGGCGGACGTGAGGCCCCAGGTGGGAGTGGTGACAGCGCCTCAGGTGGTCGGTGCCCTGCGGCTTGTCTCATGGCTCGAAGATGGGGTCACGTGGCCCGTCTCCGTGCACCCGGTGAAAGAGGTGTCGGTGCTGCGTTCGGGCGAACTCGCCATCGTGTTGCAGGGGGGCGGGGAAGTCCGTCTAGGAGACCCCGAACAGCTGGATGAGAAGTTGACGGTGGCGCTCGAGATCATCGACCGTTACCTGAAGGATGGCAAGGAACTTGAGTATGTTGATGTTCACGTGCCTTCTCGAGTCGTAGCTAAGGCCAGGTGAGCGTGGTATCGTGCATGGAGGCAGGAATCCCCGCCAAGCTACAGTATGAGTGGAGATTCGCATGAACATGGCTGGAGTACAGGTCGAGCCAACCGGGCGACCGCTCCAGATCTGTACGTCCGTGACTGGTATGGAGGTATGTGAGTGATGATCGATACCGGTTCCAGCTACCTTGCAGTCATCAAGGTCGTGGGTATCGGCGGCGGTGGCACGAATGCCGTCAATCGCATGGTCGACGCCGGATTGAAGGGTGTCGATTTCATCGCGGTGAACACCGATGCGCAGGCGTTGCTGATGTGTGACGCCGACGTGAAGATCCACATCGGGGGCAAGATCACCCGGGGACTAGGAGCAGGGGCCAACCCGGAGGTAGGCCGGCAGGCCGCGGAGGAGAGCCGGGATGAACTGCGCGAGGCCCTGAAGGGCGCGGACATGGTGTTCGTCACGGCCGGCAAGGGTGGCGGCACGGGCACAGGAGCCGCTCCGGTCATCGCCGAGCTTGCGCGGGAACTCGGGGCTCTGACGGTGGGCGTGGTGACGAAGCCGTTCACCTTCGAGGGGCGCAAGCGGGCGTCCCAGGCGGAGCAGGGCATCGAAGCTCTGAGCCGCAAGGTCGACACGCTGATCATCATCCCGAACGACCGCCTTCTGCAGGTGGTCGAGAAGCGCACCTCGATCATCGAAGCGTTCAAGGTCGCCGATGACGTCCTCCGCCAGGGCGTGCAAGGCATCACCGACCTGATCACCGTCCCAGGGTTGATCAACCTTGACTTCGCGGACGTGCGCACCATCATGCGCAACGCCGGTTCGGCGCTCATGGGCATCGGGGTCGCGAGCGGTGAGAACCGTGGCGTGGAAGCAGCGCGCGCCGCCATCTCCTCCCCGCTCCTCGAATCCTCAATCGAGGGCGCCACCGGCATCCTGCTCAACATCACGGGCGGCAAGGACATGGGGTTGTTCGAGGTGAACGAGGCGGCTGAGATCATTTCGGGAGCCGCCGACGCCGAGGCCAACGTCATCTTCGGGGCGGTCATCGATGAAGGACTCGGCGACCAGATGCGGGTGACGGTCATCGCCACCGGCTTCGCGCCACGAGCCATCATGCAGGACCGGGCAGAGAAGTCCGAGGACGGCACGGAAGCGACCGGCGGGTTCGCGCTCGACCTCGAGAAGCCGCGTTTCGAGATGGACGACGACATCCTCGACATACCCGCGTTCCTTCGAGACAAAGACTAGCTCCGGGGTGGCGGTGACGGCTGCTGGGAGGAGAGTCCTGGCGGCTATCGAGGAGAGGATCGATCCGGTCGCACGGGATCGGTTCGAGGTGGTAGCGCCCGTCGGACTCCCGCTGATCGTCGCGAAGACCCCTGAGCGTTTCGCGGTGGCGTTCACGACGAGACTCGTCGGTGTAGAAGCGGGATCGCCGGGGCACCGGTTCGACCTGAGCATGGACCCTGGATCTTCCCCGCGGCCGCGACACGGACGGCATCGCGAGCATCTGAGCACCGCCCTCGCCGAACTGGCCGGGACTGCAGCGCCGTCGCTGGTGTCACCCACCCAAGTCCACGGCGTGCGCGTGGTGGGGGCGGCCGAGTACGCTCGCGACGGGTGCGCATCCGCATGCGACGGCCTCACCGTGCAACCCGGACTCGATAGCGGTCTCGCGGCGCTGCTCGTCTTCGCCGACTGCGTACCGGTGGTGCTCCTCGGTGAGATCGACGGAGCGGTGGTGCACGGGGGGTGGAGGGGACTCCTGGCTGGGGTGGTGCAGCAGGGCGCGGCATCCATGACCGCTCCACCGGGCCTGGCGATCATCGGTCCAAGCATCGGGCCGTGCTGCTACACGGTGGGCGAGAAGGTCGCCCTCGACTTCGAGCGTCGCTACGGTGACGGGGTGGTCTTGCCGGGCCGCCGGCTCGACCTCTGGGAGGCGGCTACACGCGCGGCGGGGGAAGTCGGCGTACCGCGGTCGCGGGTGGTGAACCCCCGGCTGTGCACGGTATGCAACCGGGATCTTTTCTTCTCCTATCGCGCCGATGGGCCCGGAACCGGCCGGCACGGCACCGTGTTGTGGTGCGCCGCAGGCGATGTCCCGGTAGGCTCCGCGTGATGTCACGCCTCGAAACAAGCTGACGGGCAGAGAGGGGAAATGCCGGTCGATATCGAACATCTCAGGAAGAACGTCGAACAGGCGACCGCGCGGATCGAAGCCGCGCACGCCCGGGGAGGCCACGGGCAACGGGTCCGCTTGTTGGTTGCCACCAAGTACGTGACCGCCGAGGACATGTCCGTTCTGCATGAGGCGGGGGTCCGCTTGGTCGGTGAGAACAGGGCGGAAGAGCTCGAGTTGAAGTGGAGTGTTTGGGGGGAGGCCTTCGAGTTCCACTTCATAGGGCACTTGCAGCGCCGCAAGGTGCGGGGTGTCGTCCCGCGGGTGAAGATGGTGCACTCCGTGGATTCGCTCAGGTTGGCGGAGGAGATGCACCAGCGCGCGGAAGCGCCGATCGACGCTCTGCTGGAGGTCAACATGAGTGGAGAAGAGAGCAAGTATGGTATCCTTCCGGGCGATGTGGAGGCTTTTCTTGAGCAGGCTCAGGCCTTGGAGTCTGTTCGGTTCAGGGGCTTCATGACTATGGCCCCGCTCGTGCGGGATCCCGAGGAGGTCCGTCTGGTGTTCCGGCGGCTGCGGGAACTCCGGGACCGAATCTCTCCTCTCTTCACCCCCCGGTACTTGCTCGATGAGCTCTCGATGGGAATGAGTAACGATTATGAGGTGGCGGTCGAGGAAGGGGCGACGATAGTGCGGCTGGGCAGCGCGCTCTTCGCCTGTGCGCAAGGAGGATGAGTAATGGCTTTGGGTGATGTCTGGCACAAGACGCTTGTCTACTTCGGGATCGCCGAGGAAGACGAGCGCTACGATGAAGAGACCCTCGCGCCTCATGAGGAGCTCGAACAATCGTATCGGGAGAGGCCGAACGTGAAGCGGGTGGAGCGCGAGAGTCGCGCCACCGGGCGCCGCAGATCCGCGAGCGGAGCCGACTTCGACGAGATCTACGCGAACGACGACGCGTTCCGCAATCAGCGCACGGCCGTCATCCGGCCGGTCCCCCCACCGGTGGAGACACCCTCAGTCAAGGTCCACTTGGTGGTGCCCAAGAACTTCAACGACGCCCAACTCATAGCCGACAAGTTCAAGGCGGCCATCCCGGTCATCCTCAACCTTCAGGGCTGCGAGACGGAGTTGTCGAAGCGTCTTATCGACTTCGCGAGCGGCCTCACCTACGCCCTCGACGGGGGGATGCAGCGGGTGGCCGACAAGGTCTTCTTGTTGACTCCCAAGAACGTGGAGGTATCGGCTGAGGAGCGGCAGCGTTTGATGGAGAAGGGCTTCTTCAACCAGTTCTAGCCCCGGATCCCGCCCCGAGGCCGGCCGCTGAGGTCGTAGGCGGGTCCGTCAGGGGGAGGAGATCGTTCCTAGCGTGACAGAGAAGGCTGCTATCCACACCATCGGGGTCATCGGTACGGGGAGCATGGGCACCGCCCTGGTCCGCGGGCTCCTTGCGGGCACACCCGCCCGCACCGTGTTCCAAGTGTTCGACAGGGAACCTGAGCAGGCGCGGGCGCTGGCGGCGCTCGACGGATCCAGGATCACCCACGTGTCCGAGCTCGCCGAGCTCGTCACGGGCTCGGATCCGGTGATCATCTCGGTGAAGCCCCAGGATATGGA
>DASRMJ010000287.1:0-3564 GCA_035647995.1 Thermoleophilia bacterium
GAACACAGCTGCCGCGAGATATGGCAGGCCGACCGAGCGACGCTGCTGCGCTGGTCGGGCGGCCGGGCTTGGGTCGATCGATTCATCCGCGGCAGATCGTCGGTGTCATCGGAGGCGACGCTCGCCGCCTGCCGTGCCGCCCGGTTGCGTTTCATAGCCCACGGGGCTGCCGACTACCCCGAGAGCCTGAGGCGTCTTCATCAACCGCCCGCGGGACTGTACGTCGCAGGCGACGGCATCGCGCTGGAGGCGCTCGCGGCGCGCCCTCGTGTGACCATCGTCGGGACCAGGCGCCCGACCAGCTACGGCATGACGGTCGCGGCGAGGCTGGCGGCTGCCTTCGCGGCGCGCGGAGTGTGTGTGTTGAGTGGGTTGGCCCTGGGTATCGACGGCCGGGCCCATCGGGCGACTCTCGATGCGGGCGGAATCACGGCGGCCGTGGTCGGCTGTGGGGCCGATGTCGTGTACCCGGGGAGGCACCGCGAACTGCGCGAGAAGATAGTCCGCCGCGGGGTGGTTCTGAGCGAGTATGCTCCGGGCTGCTCCGCCACGCCCTGGTCGTTCCCTGAGCGCAACCGCGTGCTCGCGGCTCTGGGAGCCGCCGTGGTGGTCGTCGAGGCGCCCGAGCGCAGTGGCGCTCTGATAACGGCTCGACGGGCGGCGGAGTTGGGCAAGGACGTCTTCGCTGTGCCCGCGCCTATCCTGACCCGGGAGAGCGTAGGCTGTAACCGGCTCATCTACGACGGGGCGATCCCGTGTCTCGATCCGGACGAGGTCGTAGAGGATTTCCTTCGGGCCACGAGAATGGAGAGGGGAGGCCGCGAGCCGCTCGTTGCGAGTGCGGACGCCCTCGACGGACGGGGGGATGCGGACGGCGCAGAACGGCTGGTTCTGCTCGCGTTAGCTGCTCGCTCTCTGACCATCGACGAAGTCGTGCAAGCGGTGGGACTGACCATGCGGGAGGCGTCGGTGGCCCTCGCTATGCTCGAAGTGGCGGGGAAGGTCGTGCGACGCGGACCGGGGAAGTACGCGGTCGTTTGATGTGCGCGCCGGTCACTCACCGACGCGAGGCGCCGAGTGAGGGAGCGTGTCGAGTATCGCCACAGTGACCGAGCCACCTGAGAAGACCGCGATCGAAGGGCAGTGTTTCCTGTACCTGCGCAGTCTCGTCGCGGCGGGATACAGCCCTCGAAGCGTCAAGGCCGTCCGCTCCGACCTCGCCCAGTTCTGCGCCTACTGTGCGTCACTGGCCGTCCTTGACGCCACACAGGTCACGGCGCCGCACGTGAGGGCCTTCGTGTCGGGTCTGGTCGAGGGGAGTCTCTCCCCTCGGAAACGACCGTACGCTCGGACCTCCGTGGCCCGCAAGCTCTCGACGGTCCGGGTCTTCCTCGGCTTCTGTGAGCGCGAAGGGTTCCGCGAGGGAAATCCCGGACACGGCATACACGCCCCCCGCCTCCCCAAGAGGTTGCCGAGCGTGCTCACGCCCACGCAGATCGGGGAGTTCCTGGACGGCATCCAAGGCGATGACCCGCTCACATTGCGAGACCGGGCGCTTTTCGAGTTGATATACTCGTGCGGTCTGAGGGCTCAGGAAGTGCTGGACCTGGCCGTTCGTGACATCGACGCAGGAAGACGAGAGGCGCGGGTGAGAGGAAAAGGACGCAAGGTCCGTGTCGTCCCGGTGGGGGATGACGCTCTGCTGGCCGTAGACCGCTATGTGGAGACCGCTAGGCCGGTGTTGCTCGCGGCCTCGCGGAGCGATGCCCGTGCTGTCGATGACCTTCGACGCGAGCGCGAACGCCGGGAGGCGCCTCTGTTCGTGAGTCGCCGCGGGCGCGCGCTCAGCCCATCAGATGTCCGCCGTCGTCTCGAGCGGCATCTTGACCGTTCCTCCGTTCCCGAGGGCACTTCTCCCCATACATTGCGGCACTCCTTCGCCACCCACCTGCTCGAGGGCGGTGCCGATCTACGCTCCATCCAGGAACTCCTGGGCCACGCCTCGCTGGCTACCACCCAGGTCTACACACACGTATCCGCCGCTCACCTGCGCAAGGCTTATCGCACAGCGCACCCGAGGGCGTAGGGCGACGATGGGACTCAAGAAGGTCGGGAGTGAAGTCGAGGAGCTGTGGGGTCGCTATAAACTCCATGGGGATCAGAAGGCTCGGGATGAGTTGATCCTGGCGTATTCGCCGCTGGTGAAGTACGTTGCCGGTCGCATGGGCACAGGGTTGCCCGCGCACGTGGAGGAGTCCGATCTGATCTCCTACGGCCTCCTCGGCCTCATAGGCGCTCTGGAGCGCTTCGACCCGGGGCGCAACATCAAGTTCGAGACGTACGCCATCTCCCGCATCAAGGGTTCGATCATAGATGAGTTGCGCTCCCTCGATTGGGTTCCGAGATCCGTCCGCAGCTGGGCCCGCCAGGTGGAGAAGGCGGTTACGAAGCTCGAGAACGAACTTGGGCGCGCGCCCTCAGATGAAGAGACATCTGGCGAACTGGAACTCACCGTCAGCGAGTTCCACGACATCCTCCATCAGATCAGCAGCGCTTCGATCGTAGCCCTCGATGAGTTCTGGACGCTCGCCGGGTCGGATGGCGACAAGGTGAGCCTCATGGACACGATCGAGGACTCCGATTCTCCCGATCCTTCCCGGGCGTATGGCATACGCGAGGTCAAGGAGATCCTGGCCGGGGCGATCCGGCGCCTGCCCGAGCGGGAGAAGATCGTCATCGGTCTCTACTACTACGAGAACCTGACTCTGAAGGAGATCGGTGAAGTCCTCGGGGTGACGGAATCGCGCATCTCCCAGTTGCACACGAAGGCCATCCTCCGCTTGAAAGGGCGCATCAAGGAGGATCTGGAGCCGGGCGCCCTCTCGGCCTGAGAGACGGGTCCTGTGGCGTGTCCTCCCTGCCTGAGCGGGCGGCCTTCGCAATCGCATGGAATCTTGGTGAGGCAACTGGGGGCATCGGCCTGGGCGTGCCCGTGTGCTACACTTCTTCGGTTGTCAACCCCGACCCCGAAGAAGGCCACCACGGTGGTGCCGGCCGACCCGGTTCCGTGGGGTGTTTCGGGTGGAAGCACACAGAACCGAGAAAGGAAGTGCCCATGCCTGCTGCCTCAATGAAGCAGCTCCTGGAGTCCGGAGTACATTTCGGTCACCAGACCCGCCGGTGGAACCCCAAGATGAAGCCCTTCATCTTCGCGGATCGTGGCGGTATCCACATCATCGACCTGCAGAAGACCACGAAGCTGCTCGACCGTGCCTACGAGTTCACTCGCAACATCTCGAGTCGGGGCGGTTCCGTCTTGTTCGTGGGCACGAAGAAACAGTGTCAGGACGCTATTCGCGACGAAGCCACCCGAGTGGGCATGCCGTTCGTCTCGCATCGTTGGCTGGGTGGGTTGCTCACCAACTTCACCACGATCCACGGGCGCATCAACCGGCTGCACGAGCTGCGACACCACCAGGAAGACGGCACGTTGGCTCTCCTGCCCACGAAGGAGCGCATGAACCTCGAGCGCGAACTCGAGAAGCTGGAGACGAATCTCGGAGG
>DASRMJ010000288.1:0-2819 GCA_035647995.1 Thermoleophilia bacterium
GGCCTGCTCCGCGTCGCGAGCGGCCCCTTCACCGGCCGGGACCTCTCTGACGGCGCCTCCACCGATGCGTTCGCGGTATCCGTCGGCCAGGTCGCGGAGTTGCGCAAGGAACAGCGGTTCCACGCCCAAGGTGAGGTGCCAGTCGCGATTCTGCTCGACGGCGCTGAACAGACCGTAGAGGCTGCCCTCTTGATCGGCTTCGGGCACGACCGCCCTCTGCACGAGATCATCGATGAACGCGCCCTCGGGATCCCTCCGAATGCCCGAGACGACCGGCAGCACCACGGCGAGATCCACTCGCGCGGGCAGGTTGGAGATACGGCCGCACCAGGATCGGGTGGTCAGACGCTTGCCGTCGGCGCCGATGAGGTCGACGGAGAGGAGGTACGCGCCCGGTTCGGGCAGGTCCTCCGGCTGCAGAGTGATGTCGAGGCCGAACTCGCCGGACCCGAGATCGCCTTCCCGGCGCTCGATCCGCGCCACCACCGGCCATTCGGCGCCCCCGGCCATGGGAGAGCCCGGCCCGCGCACCTCGACCACGGTGGATGCGTCGATCCAGGGTCCGTCCAGGGAGATGGCAAGGCTGAGGTCAAGGGAGGCTCCGACGGCGCTGACGGGAGCCGCGAGTGACACTGCAAGGGACGACTCCGCGAAGGCGGGCGAGGCGAGGAAGAACGACCCCGCGCAGGCGAGGATCGCGGCTGCGATCCAGGCATGAAGACGAGACGAGACCCGTCTTGGGACACGGGCGGTGACCGACGAAAGGGAGGCGACCCTCATGGCACGGAAGTGTAGCACAGGGCATCAGGGCCTCGAGCCCGCCGCGCGAGCCCACTCCTGGTAGAATCCGGTGGTGGTCCTCGCGCCCGCTGCGAGAGAACGTCACCAAGGGGGGTCCGTTCGGTGAGCGGCATGGGTCTCGACCAGAGCGCTGGAATCTTCTACAAGACGCGCGTGCGCGACGTCATGACTTCCGCGGCCATCACCTGCCACCAAGAGACACAGGTGAGCGAGATGGCCCTCCAGATGAAGTCGCACAACACGGGGTCCGTGGTGGTGGTCGGCGACGACGACCACCCGCTCGGCATCGTGACGGAACGCGATCTGGTGTACAAGGTCGTGGCAACCGGAGCGGGCAACCTCACGGCCGGCGAGATCATGTCGAGCCCACCGGTGACGGTGCACCCCGATGACTTCGTCTATCAGGCCGTGGGCCTGATGATGCGCCGCCGCTGCCGCCGCTTGATCGTCGTGCACGAGGCGGGCGGCCTGGCCGGCTTCATCTCGATGCGCGACCTGATGCGCCTGCAGGCCTACGATCACCGCATCATCATGGAGCGGGTGGCCAAGGCGCATACCATCGACGACCTACGCCAGATCCGACCCGAGATCGACGAGTTCGTCCACCGACTGTTCCTGGCCGACGTCGACGGCCCCTCGTTGGCGGAGATACTCACAGACTTCAACGACACCGTCTCCCAACGCATCATCTTCATGGCCGAGATGCGCCTACGGGCTGAAGACGTGCGCCCGCCGCTGAGCGGCTTCGCATGGCTCACGTTCGGCTCCGAAGGGCGACGAGAACAGGTGCTGCGGGGCGACCAGGACAACGGCATCGTCCTCGAGGAAGCGGCCGACGTCGAACGCGCACGAAGCTACTACCGCGAACTGGCCCGCCGCGTGAACGAGGACATGGCGGCCTACGGCTTTGCTCTCTGCGAGGGTGGCGTCATGGCTCGCGAAGACAAGTACTTCGGCACTGCCTCGGAGTGGCGGCAGCGCATCGCCGAACTGGTGAGCGGTTGCGGTGACGGCAAGAAGCTCCGAGACCTCACGATCATCCTCGACATGCGTCATCTGGCGGGCGACGAGCATCTCACGAGCGACCTCTGGCAGCACACCCTCAGGTGCATGCACGCCAACCCGCCTGCCATGCGCGCGCTCGCCGAAGACGCCACGAGCAAAGGGATCCCGCTGAACTTCCTTGGACGCTTCCGATACGAGAAAGACCCGGAAGGCCGTCGCGGCATCAACGTGAAGAAGTTCGGCATGCTGCCCTTGACGGCGGGCGTGAAAGCGGTCGCCATCGAGCACCGGGTCACCGGCACCGCGACCCCCGAGCGCATCACCGCTCTGGAGCACCAGGGTGTCCTCGAACGCAACTCCGCGGCCGACCTCCGCTTCGCGCACGAGCTCTTCCTGCGGCTCAAGCTACAGGCGTCCGTGGAGACCGTCTTCCACCAGCAGGCCGACACCCACTTCTTCTACCCGGAGGACTGGACGGACCTCGAACGTAGCAATCTGCGGCGTGCATTCCGGGCGGTCGACTCTCTGCTCTCCTTTCTCCGAGTCCGCTACAGCCTGTAGAGCGGGACGGGGGAACGCACCTGTCATGGAACTCATCCTCTCCACGGGCTCCATCCGCGGCGTGGAAGCCTCGAGCCTCTTCACCATCGCCCAGGCTGCCGGATTCGAAGGCCTCGAGTATGTGGTGACTCCCGCCCACACGGCCGCTCACGTGAACGAGCTGAAAGCCATCGCCGCCCGGACCGGACTGCACATTCGGAACGTACACGCCCCATATATGCCCGTGCCCGGATGGGGGGACCAGATACAAGCCCTCAAGCTCACCGTCGAGCTCGCGGACCACTTGGGGGCACGGAGCGTCACCTTCCACCCCCCGCAGCGCGTCATCCAAGACGTGGACTTCGCCCGCTGGATCGTCGCGACGTCGGACTTCCAGCGCGACGTCGGCAACAGCCGCGTCGCGGTGAGTATGGAGAACATGCCGAAAGTCCGCTCGTGGCGAGGCTTCAGAG
>DASRMJ010000289.1:0-2875 GCA_035647995.1 Thermoleophilia bacterium
CGGCGATATTCAGTAGTGCGATCCGTTCGATCTCGACGCCGAATGGATGTGACGACGACACGTCGTCGAACATCTTCCCGACTGCGAACGCACCGGTAACACTTGTCAGCAGAAACAGGGCGGCAACCGCCAGTACTGCTAATACGGAGTAGCGTCTAGTCATCATTTCCTTTCATGGATGGTTGATACTTCAATCTTCATTCGCGTCGAATAGGCCGGTCGAACGCATCACCCCCCTCTCGTCTTGCCCTACATGCCAACAACACGGCACGGCAAAGCCGATCAAGGATTGGATTCCCCCGACTCCGCCGAGCGGCCGCCCCTCGCACCGCTAGACAAACCCAGCGCGATAATACCTATTGTTTCATATTCAATGAGCCAAAGGCAAACCGTGGCGCACGAAGACTTCGTCGCCGACGTATGGCCCGCCCCTGCTAGAATGCCGGGGAAGCTGGACTTGCCACCACAGTGCCGGTGCCCGAAGCGCGCCCCCCTCGTTGCGCCGGAACTGGACCCACAAAGGACACTCGATGATCTACCTCGACAACGCCGCTACCTCGTGTCCGAAACCGCCCGCAGTGGTCGAGGCCGTGCGCCGCACGCTCACGGAGGTGTGTGCGAACCCCGGACGCGGGGCCTACGACGACGCCCTGGAAGCCGGCCGCATCCTGTTGCGCACTCGACGCTCCGTGGCGCGCTTGTGCAACATCCGCGACGAGGCGCGCGTCGTGTTCACGTTGAATGCCACCCATGCTCTGAACCTGGCGCTCAAGGGCATCCTGGGCACCGGAGGGAACGTAGTGACCTCGTCGCTGGAACACAACTCCGTGGTGCGCCCGCTGGCAGCGCTGGCCGCCCGAGGTGTCACCGTCACGAGAGTGGGCTGCACCGCAGACGGGTCCACCGACCCTGACGACATCCTGGCCGCGCTCCGGCCCGACACACGCCTTGTGGTGTTGACCTCGGCCTCGAACGTCCTGGGCACGTTGCTGCCGGTGGCGGAGGTCGGGCCGACGTTGCGGGAACGCGGCGTCCCTCTGCTCGTCGACGCCGCGCAGACGGCCGGATCCCGGCCGCTCGACGTCGAAGCCATGTGTGTCGACCTGCTGGCCCTTCCAGGCCACAAAGGGCTACTTGGCCCGCAGGGTGTGGGGGTCCTCTACGTGGGCCCGGGCTTCCGCCTGGAAACGCTGATGGAGGGAGGAGCCGGCTCCGATTCCATCTCGGTGGACCCACCGGAGGACCTGCCCGACCGCTATGAGGCCGGCACCCCCAACACACCGGGCATCGCCGGTCTCGGCGTGGGCGTCGACCTCGTGATGAAGCGCGGCGTCGAGGACGTGGGCAAACATGAGGATCGTCTCACCGAGCTTCTCCGAGCCGGCTTCGACGATACCGAGGGCATCACGGTCTATGGGCCTCCGGCGGGCGTGTCCCGCGCCCCCGTGGTCTCGGTCCGTTTCGCCGGCCTGCCGGCGGCCGAGGCGGCGTTCGTGTTCGATCGCGCGTTCGGCATCGCCGTTCGGGCGGGTCTGCACTGCGCACCGGAAGCCCACCGCATCGCCGGCACGCTCGAGGAAGGACTGGTGCGCTTCAGCATCGGGCACGCCAATACCCAAGCCGATATCGACGCCGCCATCGAGGCCGGCCGGGAGGTGGCCGCCAAGGCCGGCATGCGCAGCTAGATCGAACACCCCCACCCGCCGACGCGGGAGACACCCAGGGAGGAGAACGTGAAGCCTATCGACACCGGTATCCCCGTCCGGGGCGAGAGCCCCAACTCGACACCCCACTGGGAGGTGTCGGACCCGAACGAGGCCGCCGCTCTGGCCACTCGGATCATCGACAACGTGGGCACCGTGATCCGAGGCAAGAGGGGCGTGGCCCGAGACTGCGTCGTTGCCCTCTTGGCCGGCGGGCACTTGATCATCGAGGACTTCCCAGGGGTCGGCAAGACCATGCTGGCGAAAGCCCTGGCGCTCTCCATCCGCTGCCGCTTCTCCCGCATCCAATTCACCCCCGACCTGCTCCCCAGCGACGTCACCGGGGTCAACATCTTCAGCCAGAAGACCGGCGAGTTCGAGTTCAGACCCGGGCCGATATTCGCCAACGTGGTGCTTGCGGACGAGATCAACCGGGCGTCTCCCAAGACTCAATCCGCGCTGCTGGAGTGCATGCAGGAGCGTCAAGCCACCATCGACAGCTGCACGTATCCCATCTCTGCGCCTTTCATGGTCATCGCGACCCAGAACCCGATCGAGTACGAGGGCACCTTCCCTCTGCCCGAAGCCCAGCTCGACCGGTTCATGCTGCGCATCTCCGTCGGCTACCCGGCGCGGGACGACGAATCGTCGATGCTCGAAGACCAGACCTCGCGAGACCCGATCGCCGACCTCCGGCCCATCCTCGACTCCGGCCAACTCCTCGGTCTGATCGAATCTACTCGTCGAGTTCGGGCGACCAAGGCGATCCGCGACTACGTGGTGGCGTTGATGGACGCGACCAGATCGGCTCCCGACTTCTACCTGGGAGCGAGCCCGCGGGCCGGTATCGGGCTGGTGCGGGCGGCGAAGGCGGGCGCGCTGCTCGACGGACGGGACTTCGTGACCCCCCAAGACGTGAAAGACCTGGCTGTGCGGGTGCTCTCCCATCGCGTCATCCTGTCACCCGACGGGCGCCTGCACGGCCGCACCACGGCCTCCGTGATCGAGAAGATACTCGACACCGTGCCCGTACCCTCGGGCTGACGAGGGGAGCCGACGTGACCAGACGCGGCTTCGGCATCCTGCTGCTCGCCGCCGGCGCCTACGCCGCGGGGCGTCTGCTCGGCACGCACGAGCTCTACCTAATGGCAGCGGCCTTCGCAGCATCGGTG
>DASRMJ010000290.1:0-6349 GCA_035647995.1 Thermoleophilia bacterium
CGGTGGAGATCACCATGGGCGAGCAAGTCGCCGGGACCGGCGGCACCGTGCACATCGGCAGCGCCGCGGGGACCGGTAGTGAGGGTGCCACCGGTAGCGCGGGCGGCATGGGCGGGACCGGTAGCGCGGGCGGCGCCGGCAGCACCGACGACACCGGCGGGATCGTGACGGTGCGCGTGGGTCGGGTGGGAGAGTCGTGCGTGTGCGAATCACGGGTGGAGCAGCCCGGACTGGACGTCGTCACCCGTTCCGTCGATATCGCTCCCGTGGCGGAAGACCGCCTGCTGGCCGAGGAGTTGGATCAACTGGGCCCCGATCGGGTGTTCGAGGAGTCTTTGCTCTTGGCGGCCGCGCTCCTGCGGCTCCCCGGGGGCGAACTCGTCGCCTCCGCGGGCCCAGGGCCTTCGGAGCTCGCGGAGGCGCCCTACGGGTCGCCGGCCGCCTCGGCCGGCATCACCGGTCAGTGAGCCGCATCCGGTGCTAGAATCCTGACGCAACCCGATCCGGATCACCCGAGGGAGGCACAGGTATGCCGACTGACGATCTGAGCGAAGCTGCGGGCGCGGTGGACGGATCGCTCGCCCCTGTCGGCAAGGTCCTGCTTGATCGAGAACGACTCCATCGCACGCTGGTGCGCATGGCCCACGAGATCGCAGAACACGACCCCGACGTCGGCGCGATGGCATTGGTGGGCATCCAGCGCCGCGGCGTGGAGATCGCGCAACGTCTCGCCTCCCACCTGGAGGAGTTCTACGGGGCGCGTCCCGCGACGGGCGCGATCGACATCACGTTCTACCGCGACGACCTGGACAACCGCGGCCCGGCCTTCGACCAGCCCGTCGTGCACTCCACGTCCCTGCCTTTCGATGTGCAGGACCGGCGTATCGTGCTCGTGGACGATGTTCTCTTTACCGGCCGCACCATCCGAGCGGCGGTCGAAGCCCTCTTCGACTACGGCCGGCCGGCCGCGGTGCAGCTGGCCGTGCTGGTGGACCGAGGTCACCGCGAACTGCCCATCCGGCCGGACTTCGTGGGCAAGAACGTCCCCACGAGTCGAACCGAACGGGTCAACGTCAGCCTCGAGGAGATCGACGGTCGCGACGAGGTGACACTGGAGCATCCGCCCGATACGCGCTAGGATGAGCCGACCTTTAATCGTGTCCAGTGAGGCCGAAAGGGGACCGACGAATGCATCTCATCTCCATAGATGACCTCTCCGTCGCCGACATCGAGACACTGTTCCGTCTGAGCGACGGGTTTCTCGAGGTAGCGTCGCGCCCGATCAAGAAGGTCCCGACGCTTCGGGGCCGCACGCAGATCAACATGTTCTTCGAGGCGTCCACCCGCACCCTCACCTCCTTTGAGCTCGCGGGCAAGCGTCTATCCGCCGATGTCGTCAACATCAAGGCGTCGGGCTCGAGCGTGGGGAAGGGGGAGAGTCTCAAGGACACCATCCTCACTCTGGAGAGCTATCGTCCAGACGTGATGGTCATACGGCACGATCGTGTGGGGGCGTGCCGCATGGCCACGCGCTACACGAACGCGTGCGTGGTCAACGCGGGCGACGGCTCAGGCGAGCATCCCACCCAGTGCCTTCTCGACCTCTATAGCCTGCGCAGGGAGTTCGGCGTTCTGGAAGGGCTGAAGGTGGCCATCGTTGGCGACGTGCTGCGCAGCCGCGTGGCCAGGTCCAACGTATTCGGGTTCCGCAAGATGGGCATCGATGTCCGTCTGGTCGGGCCACCCACCTTGATGCCTCCGGGCATCGGCGAGTGGGGTGTGCCCACCTACGAGACCCTGGAAGCCCTGGTTGACGTGGACGTCGTCTACCTTCTGCGCATGCAGTTGGAGCGGGCCAAGGGGAGGGTGGAGCCGGTTCCCAGCCTCCGCGAATACAGCCGGGTGTGGGGATTGGCGCCGGCCAAGCTGCGTTCCGGCCAGAGAGTGATGCATCCGGGTCCCATCAACCGCGGCGTCGAACTCACGGGTGATCTCGCCGACGACGACCGTTCGCTCATCCTGCAGCAGGTGGAGTCCGGCTTGGCCATGCGTATGGCCATCCTCTACCACGTGCTGGCTCCTCACGGCGAAGGGGACGCGGCAACCTAGTCAGACGGGGTGAAGCCCCTCTCTTTGCGTTCCTGCGCCAGTCGCGACCTGAACACGTGGTCCCTGACGAGGTCGGCCAACTCGGTAGGGTCGTCGAGCAGGCAGTACTTGTCGTCGCCGTCCTTGACCCTCAGCACCACACAACGGTCCTCGACGACCACTTCATGCACGGTCTCCAGAGGCACGACGTCGGGGCTGTCGGTCGACATCCCGATGAGCACCGCATCGGTCGTGAGTCTGATGTCTCCCTTCTCCCAGAGCACCCGCTCCTCCGACGAGCCCGCCTGTATGCCGGGCTTCCAAAGATCGGCCGTCCTGGCCAGAGACGCTCCACACGCGCGGCAGAATGCATCGACCTCCGCGTTCTCCGCTCCACAGTCGTAGCAGGTGTTGCCCACGATCGCACCTCCGTCCGTCGCATGTATCCTAGAGGATGTTTACCCGTCCGGCGTATTCGTAGGCCCGCAGGACGGCTGGGGGCTGCGGAGGCGGCCTGGGGGCTACCGGCGGAGGCCCGCACGGAGTACCATATGGGAGCCTTTAAACGTGTCCTGTGAGACCGAAAGGAACCTCGATGCATCTGCCCGTCCCCGGCGGGGCACCGCGAATCGCGTGCCGCGACCTCCCATTCGAGCACCTGCTGCTCCCCGGCGTTCATTTGTTTGATCCGACGCGCGGCCTGGACGAGCGCGGGTCGCTCGTGGTGCGCGACGGGGTCATCGTCGCTCTGGGTGCGATCTCCGAGCCTCCGCCCGGGGCCACCGTCCTGTCGGAGGTGGCCGGGTGCCACGTGTTCCCCGGGTTCGTCGACATGCATACTCACTTGCGCACCCCGGGACAGGAGTACAAGGAGGATCTCGAGTCCGCCGGCCGCGCCGCGGCGGCGGGCGGCTTTGTGATGGTCACGGGAATGGCGAATACCGACCCTGTCGTGGACAGCGGGCCGCTGGCCACCTGGGTGCTCGATCAAGCGGAGAGCAGGGCGGCGGTGGCCGTGGCCCACGTGGGAGCGGTGAGCAAGGGTTCGCGAGGCGGATCCCTGGCCGAGCTGAGGGAACTGGTGGACGCGGGAGTGGTCGCCCTGTCCGATGACGGACGCCCCCTCGAAGACATGGACCTGCTGCTGGCGGCGCTCCGCTACCTGCGGATCACGCGGCGGCCGCTGCTCCTTCATCTGGAGGACCTCACTCTCTCGACCGACGCGGCCATGCACGAGGGTGCGTGGAGCGCGCGCCTGGGCTTGCGGGGTGTATCAGGCGCGGCCGAGGCGGGCCCGATGGCTCGGGATCTCGAGGTCCTGAGGGTGGTCATGGCTGAGGAGTCGGCCCGCGACGCAGGCCGGGCCGGCGCCGGCGGAGCGCCCGCGCCGCGCCTGCATTTCCAGCACCTGTCGACCGAGGCGGCGGTGCGTCTCTTGAGGGCGGCCAAGGCTGACGGGCTGCCTGTGACGGCGGAGGTGACGCCCCACAACCTCGTGTTCACCGATGAGCGGGTGGCGTCCTTCGAGCAGAGCTGCAAGGTGAACCCGCCGCTTCGGTCGGAACGCGACCGCGCTGCGGTCGCGGCCGCTCTCGCGGAGGGGATCATCGATTGCGTGGCCACCGACCACGCCCCCCATGCGTCGCACGAGAAGGAGGTACCCTTCGAAGACGCGCCGTCGGGCACCATCGGCCTCGAGACCGCGTTCGCGGCGATCTACGGGGGTCTGGTGGCGTCGGGCGGGCTGACCCTCGAGAGGTTGATCGACGCGCTCTCCGCAGCACCCTGTCGTTGCCTTGGGATCGACCCACCTCGGCTGGAGGTCGGTGCTCCCGCCGATCTATGCGCCGTCGACCTGACTGAGGAGTGGACGGTCGGCGTCGCTGACCTGCACAGCAAGAGTCGGAACTCCGCCTTCTTGGGGGAGCGCGTCCAAGGACGCGTGCGGTTGACCGTGGTACGCGGCGCCCGCCGGTTCGAGCGCGGACGTCCCTGAGTCTGAGCCCTGAGATCTGAGCCCACGCGGAGTCCATGAGGAGACCTGGCAGTGTACAGAAGTGAGATCCCCGGATATGTGGTGTTAGAGGACGGGACCGTGTTCCGAGGCTTCGGATTCGCCGTCGAAGGGCGGGTCCTCGGAGAGATCGTGTTCAACACGGGGATGACCGGCTATCAGGAAGTGACCACCGATCCTTCTTACCACGGTCAGATGGTCACTTTCGCCTATCCCATGATCGGCAACTACGGTGCCGCGGATGCCCTGCTCGAATCCGCCGATGTGCACTCGCGGGCGATCGTCGTGCGCGAGGTGAAGAACACCAACTACAATCGCACGTGTCCAACCGCGTGGGTCGACTGGCTGCACGGCGCCTCCGTGGTGGGCGTGGGCGGGGTGGACACCCGCGCGCTCACCCGTCGAATCCGGGAGCACGGCGCGATGAACGCCTGCGTTGCCGCAGGTGCGCACCTGAAGGTGGACGAGCTGCTTGAGGAGGTGCGGGCCCAGCCGTCCCTCTCGGGCCGCGACTTGGTTCGGGAAGTCACATGCTCCGAGCCATATGTGGTCGGCTCCGCGAACGCGCGGCATCACGTCGTGGCATACGACTTCGGCATGAAGCGCTCCATCCTCAGGAACCTCCTCGAGGCGGGCTGTCGGGTGACGGTGGTGCCTGCCGGTTGGACGGCGGCGCAAGTGCTGGAACTGGAGCCCGACGGGGTCTTCTTGTCGAACGGTCCCGGCGACCCACAACCGGTCACCTATGCCGTCGAGGCGATCAGGGAACTCCTCGGCCGCGTTCCCGTCTTCGGCATCTGTCTGGGCCACCAGCTGATCGCGCTGGCCTTGGGCCTGACCACCTACAAGCTGAAGTTCGGCCACCGAGGCATAAACCACCCGGTGAAGAACTACCTCTCGGACTCCATCGAGATCACCAGCCAGAATCACGGCTTCGCGGTCGCCCCGCCGCCCGCAGTCGAACGAGCGTGGGCCGAGGGCACCGATCTGTCGTCCATCCCGGCTGCAGACATGGTGGTTGAGTCCGATCTCGGCCGAGTGCAGGTGACCCATCTGAACCTGAATGACGGCACGGTGGAAGGCCTTCGCCTCCTGGACAGGCCTGCGTTCTGCGTGCAGTACCATCCCGAAGCGAGCCCCGGCCCCCATGACAGCCTCTACCTCTTCCGAGAGTTCACAGAGTCGATGCGGCGTTCCGGCCGCGTCCAGGCCGGGCGGCTGTAACGTGTCTGCGGAAGGCGCGGAGCGTTCGGAACGGGCTGAACACACAGAGTGGGTAGAACGGGCAGACCTCCTTTCTGCTCGGATCGAGTCCTATCGCGACGAGATGGTCGCGTTCCAGAGGTCTCTCACCGCTATCCGCGCGCTCGGACCGGAGAACGGGGGAGAGGGAGAGTGGGAAAGGTCCCGCTTCCTGCTGGACCAGGCACGACGCTTCGGCTTCACCGACATCGTGGAAGTCGACGCCGAGGACGAGCGCGTGCCGGGAGGCCGTCGCCCCAATCTCATCCTCCGCGTGCCGGGCCGATCGGCGCACCCCGCGGTGTGGGTGATGGCGCACATGGACACTGTGCCCCCGGGCGAGACCGCACTCTGGGATAGCGACCCTTTCGTGGCCGAAGTTTGCGATGGGCGCATCGTCGGGAGAGGCGTCGAGGACAATCAGCAGGGGCTCGTTGCCGGGCTCTTCGCGCTGAGGGCTCTGCTCGACGAAGGCGTGACTCCTACCACCGACGTGAGGCTGCTGCTGGTGGCCGACGAAGAGACGGGCAACGCACGCGGCGTGGACCACGTCCTGGAGACTCGACCTGCGCTGTTCGACCCGTCGGACCTGGTGATCGTGCCCGACGCTGGCGCGCCCGACGGCGCCGTATTGGAGATCGCCGAGAAGTCGGCGCTGTGGATCCGCCTGGCGGTGCGGGGCAAGCAGGTGCACGCCTCCGTGCCGCAGGCCGGGGTGAACGCGCACAGGGCGGCGGCGCACCTCGTGGTGCGCCTCGACCGGCGGCTCCACCAGGTCTTCGACGCCGAGGACGGACTGTTCGAGCCGCCCGGCTCCACTTTCGAGCCGACCAAGCGCGAAGCCAACGTGCAGAACGTCAACACCATCCCGGGTGAGGACGTCCTCTACTTCGACTGCCGAATACTCCCAAGATACGGGTTGGCGGCCGTCAAGGCGGAGGTCGAGGAGGAGGCCCGAGAGATCGCGGCCGAGTTCGGGGTGCGCGTGGACGTCTCCTACCCCAC
>DASRMJ010000291.1:0-2042 GCA_035647995.1 Thermoleophilia bacterium
TACGTAGCTCGGCGAGTGCGGCGAACCGTCACGGGGGGCCGCCCGCGGGCCCGGCAGAGTGCCGTGATCACACGTTCATCTCGATGATCTGCTCCACCGAGAACGCGTGCACCTGCAGATACTGCTTCACCACTTCCTCCAGAGCTTTCACCGGGACCGGGCCCACCAGCTCCGCTCCCGCCACCGACACCCCGTGTCGAGCGGCTTCGGAACGGATCGTCTCGAGCACGCGGGGGATCGGGGTGCCTTCGTAGTTGGTGAGGTTCATGGATACCTGCACCATGCCGGTGCCCTCCAGGACCAGACCCATGGCCCGCACGTAGCGATAGCCGCCGTCGCGCTGCCGAACGGCCTTCGCGATGCGCGTGGCCACGGCAAGGTCGTCGGTGTTCAGGTTGACGTTGAAGGCGACGAGGGGGAAGCGGGCGGCCACCTGCACGCTGCCCGTGGCTGCGTTGAAGATCGCCGGACCTTCATCGGGTGCCCACTCCGGATCTAGAAGCTTGGCCTCCAGGCCCTCGTACTCGCCCTTGCGCACATCCACCAGACTCGTGCGCCGGGGCGAGGTGGCCGCGTCCTCGTAGTAGTAGACGGGGATGCCCTTCTCTCCCACGAACCGCCCGAAGCGACGGGCGATGTCCACCGCCTCCTCCGTAGTGGTGGTCCCCACCGGGATGAACGGCACCACGTCGAGGGCTCCCATCCGAGGATGGCGCCCCGCGTGAGTGCGCATATCCACCGTCTCGAAGACGATCCCGGCCAGTCGCTCGGTGGCGGCCAGCACCGCTTCGGAATCGCCCAAGTACGAGTAGACCGAGCGGTTGTGGTCTCTGTCCGAAGAGAGATCGATGAGCTTGACGCCGGGGTCGTTCCTTAGTGAGTCCGCCAAGCGTTCGACGACTGCCGCGTCGCGGCCCTCGCTCACGTTGGGCACACACATGAGCTTCTTCACGGTCCCTCCTCTGTATGGGCGGATGCGGGCCTGAGCGGCAAGAGGGGCCTCAAGCGACCCGCCCTCCGGCGGGGGCGCCAGGGCCGACGACCACCCGTCCTCCGACGGAGGCGCCACGGTCCACGACGACCCGCCCCCTCTTCAGCACCTGATCCACGACGTTGCCGCCCAGTCGATATATCACGTGCTCGAAGGTGGGGACACCCCATATCTGGATGTCGGCGAGGCACCCGGCGGCGAGGACTCCCCGGTCGCGCATGCCCAGCGCGAGGGCCCCGCCCCGCGTGGCGGCCCACAGGGCCTCGGCGGGGCTCATGGCATAGTTGCGGCAGGCCAGGGCCATCACGAACTGCTGCGACTCGACCCAGCACGCCGGGCACAAGTCGGTGGCCAGAGCCAGCGTCATACCCTCCTCGATCATGGCGCGCGCGTCAAAGGGTCGAGGGTGCCGCACGGCGAAGTCGAGGGCGGGCATAATCACTCCCACCACTCCCGCCTCCGCCAGACGCCGCACCACCGGGCGTGGCGTGTAGTTCAGGTGGTCCACCGATACCGCTCCCATCTCGGCGCCCACGTCGGACCCCCCGATGTAGGAGTAGGCGTCGGCGTGGATCTTGGGCTCCATCCCAGCATAGCGCGCCGCCTGAAGGATGGTGCGGGTCTCGGCCGCGGTGTAGTAGCCGTCGCCGCACCAGACATCGGCGAACTCCGCCAGGCCCGCAGCCGCCACGAGCGGGATCATCTCGTCGATGACGCACCGCAGATAGTCACCCCGGGCGACCTCGCCGGGGAAGCCGTGGGCCCCGAGGAAGGTGGAGACCACGTCCACGGGGCTGTTCGCGTCGAGAGCCCGGTTGACCTCGAGCAGCAGGACCTCGGAGGCCGTCGAGAGTCCGTAGCCGCTCTTGCTCTCGACGGTGGTGGTGCCGGTCACAAGCATCCCGGCCAGTCGGGCGGCGGCAGACTCGACCAACTCGGCCGCCGACGATCGCCGCGTGCGCTCCACGGTGGCCATCGGTCCGCTGCGGATACCCCGCGCCCCCAGCATGTCCCCCAGGGAACTCGGGTCGCTCACGGTCATGCGCAGCGC
>DASRMJ010000292.1:0-2004 GCA_035647995.1 Thermoleophilia bacterium
GTGGCGGAGGACGTGATCGCCACCTACGTAGCCGCGGCCGTGCGCAGCATTCCGGGTGTGAGCGAACTCCACAGCAATCCGTGGCAGGAGCTATCCGGACGTGTCCACTTGGGCCCGCAGCGCAAGGGCGTCGTCGTCAGAGAGGTGGCGCCGGGGGCCGTGGAGGTCGAGGTCCACGTGTCGGTAGCCTGGGACACCGTGATACCCGAGATGGCACAACAGCTCCAGGAGACCGTCTCACACAACGTCGAGACTCTGCTCGATCTCCAGGTTCGCAAGACCACCGTGTACGTGGACGAGGTCGAGGCACCTCTGGAGCTGCGGTGAGACCGTGGCCGCGTACGTAGAAGTGGTAGCCGCGACTCAGGGACTCCTTCCCCCTCCTTGCCCGGACTGCCTGTGGTGGCAAACGACCCAGGGTCCTACGCAAGGCAGGCAGCGCAGGATCGAGTGGATGCGCGCGCTGGAAACGGGCTGGGGGAGCGTGGGTCTGGTGGCCCTAGAAGACCACGAGACGATCGCCTCCATCCAATTCGCCCCCATCCGCTCGCTCGCGCGTCCGCACACGCAGCCGTTGGGCCAACCTCCCGAGGAGGCGGTGCTGCTCTTCTGCCTGCGGGGACGCGTGGGTAGACCGAACATCGAGACCCAGAAGCTCCTTCACCAGACGATGTCTCACCTGCGGCGTCGCGGTGTGCGTGAGGTCTACGCGTACGCCCGCCCTCTGGACACGCACAGCCTCAGCGGTGTGCGCAACCTCTTCGGGCTCGAGTTCCTCGAGGACAACGGTTTCGGGGTGGCGCGCGCGCTCGACCACGCATACCTCATGCGCGCGGACTTGGGCGGACTCGTTCCGACGCTCGCCGAAGCCGGCTGGTCGATCCGCAGGCGGCTCGGAGCAGGAGCACGCCCGAGTCCGGCTACCTTCGGTCGTCCCTGACGATGAAGCGCCCACCCCCTCACCGCCTCTTCCTGGGGTTGGCTCTGCTGGTGCTTCTCGCGGCCTCTCTGGGCCCGCATCCGGAGAGTGCCGCCGGCGCGAACGGAAGTCCTGCGCCCGTCTGGGTCACGCGGGTGGAGGGAGCCATCGTGCCGCCCCTCTCCGCCTACCTCGTGGGCACGATGGAACGGGCGCGCGAAGCCGGCGCCGAAGCCCTGGTCATCGAGATCGACACCCCCGGCGGCCTGGACAGCTCGATGCGAGAGATCATCCAGGCCGAGATCGACTCTTCCATGCCGGTGGTGATCTACGTCTATCCACAGGGAGCGCGCTCGGCCTCGGCCGGCGTCTACATCATGATGGGGGCCGACGTGGCCGCCATGGCACCCCAGACCAACCTCGGCTCCGCCCACCCCGTGTCGCTCACCGGGCAGATGGACGAAGAGATGACGAAGAAGGTCACCAACGACGCGGCCGCCTACATCCGAGGACTGGCGGCCACGCACGGTCGGAATACCACGTGGGTCGAGCAGGCCGTGCGCGAGTCCGTGTCCTTGACGGCCGAGGAGGCCAAGGCGCAAAACGTCATCGAGTTCGTGGCCGAAGACCTCGAGGACCTCCTGGCGCAGATGGACGGCCACACCACCACACCCAAAGGCGTGACGCTGCACACCGCCGGAGCTCCCGTCGTCGAAGTCTCGATGAGCTGGAGAGAGAAGTTCCTGCACCGCCTGGTCGATCCCAACATCATCTTCATCCTTATGCTCTTGGGCGTCTACGGACTCATCTTCGAGTTCCAGAACCCCGGGCTCGGCGCGCCGGGCATCGCGGGCGCCATATCGCTCCTGCTCGCCGCATACGGGCTGCAGATCCTTCCCGTGAACTACGTAGGTCTGCTGCTGCTGGCGGTGGCAATGGTACTCTACGTGGCGGAAGTGAAGATTCAGAGCAGCGGCGTGCTCGCCCTCGGGGGCACCGTCGCTCTGGTCCTCGGTGGATTGTTGCTATTCAACGCTCCGGGATCGGTGATTCGCGTGGATTGGACGGTCATAGCCATCATGGCG
>DASRMJ010000293.1:0-4933 GCA_035647995.1 Thermoleophilia bacterium
TCCGTACGTTGGTCAACGGCACCGTCCGCCAAGAGGGGAGGGTGTGCGACATGATCAGCGATCCCTTCACGATCGTCTCCTTCGTCAGCCAGGCCATGACGCTTCTTCCGGGTGATCTCCTCATGCTGGGGACGCCGCCCGGAGTGGGCGAACTCCACCCCGGCGACTCGGTGGTCGTGGATATCGACGGGCTGGAGCCCCTACAGAACCCGGTCGTCGCGGAGGAGTAGGGCGGCCACCAACTGCGCCGGCTACTACGGCGCCCTCGCCCGAGGTTTCGGCCACCTGCCGCTTCCGACCGTTCACGGGTCCGCAAGGACCTCGTGTTCGCTTTCCGCAGCGCCTGCTCAGGGGCCCACGGACCGCCTATCCGCCCGCACCGGCGTGTTGCTGTGAGCGGACGAAATACCGCTGGTAGCCAACCTGGTGCTTGAGGCCGCGGGGGGGTTTCGGGTAGAATCGTGGGGCGCGTCGGAGGCTCGGCACGATCCGGCCGCGTCGCATTCTCTGCCCTGGCAGGAATCCCGTGTGTGGGCAGGCGTTCCCCGCGCGGCGCCCGACGAGAGGAACCGAACAGTCTGTGGATCCAAGTAAGGTGACGAGCGAGCCGGTGGGCAGGGCATCCTTCTGCCACCTGCACGTGCACTCCGATTTCTCGGCGCTCGACGGTGCCTGCAAGATAGACGACCTGGTGGCCAAAGCGGTGGAGAACGGCATGCCCGCTGTGGCCGTGACCGACCACGGCGTCCTGAGCGGCGCCGTGCAGCTCTACCGCAAAGCTACGGCCGCGGGAGTGAAACCGATCATCGGGCTCGAGGCCTACGTGGTCGAAGACCGCTTCCACAAGGAGGACGGGCACCGCGAAGAGCGCTGGCACCTCACCCTCCTCGCTCGGGACAACGCGGGATATCGGAACCTCCTGGGACTCTCGAGCAAGTCCTTCCTGGAGGGCTACTACACGAAACCGCGGGCGGACTATGCGCTCCTTCGGGAGCATGCCGAGGGGTTGATCTGTCTCTCGGGCTGTCCCACCGGCCGCCTCTCGAAGGCGCTCGAACAGGGGAGCGATCGGGACGCCGACGCTGAGATCCGGCGGCTCATCGACATCTTCGGCCGCGACAACCTGTACATCGAGATCCAGGTCACCGGGATCGAGGAGCTCGCGCACGTGCCCGCCCGGCTGGCGGAGCTGGCCGCTCGGGTAGACATCCCACTGGTGGCCACCAACGATATCCACTACCTCGAAGCCTCCGATGCCGCCGCCCACGACGCGCTGCTGTGCGTGCAGACGGGTTCGCGCCTGGAGGAGGAGAAGCGCATGCGCTTCTCCTCCGAAGAGTTCTACTTCAAGACCGAAGCCCAGATGCTCGAGGCGTTTCACGAGTACCCGGAAGCCGTCAGCAACACCGTGCTGGTGGCGGAGCGCTGCAATGTGACCATGGACTTCGACCGCATCCTCCTGCCGCAGTACACGGTGCCCGATGGTTTCCCCGGAGAGCCGGCCTACCTGCGCCACCTGTGTGAGCAGGGGTTGACTCGCCGCTACGTAGGAGAGCCGTCCACAGAAGTGCGTGAGCGTCTGGAGATGGAGCTCCGAGTCATCGAGGAGATGGGCTTCCCGCCCTACTTCCTCATAGTCTGGGACTTCGTCACATTCGCCAAACGGTCGGGTATCCCGGTGGGACCGGGCCGCGGCTCGGCGGCGGGTTCCTTGGTCTCATACCTGCTCGGTATCACCGATCTCGATCCCCTCGAGTACGACCTGCTCTTCGAACGCTTCCTGAACCCCGCACGTATCAGCATGCCCGACATCGACATCGACTTCTCGGTGGAAGGGCGGGAGAGAGTGATCGACTACGTGGCCCAGAAGTACGGGCGCGACCGCGTAGCGCAGATCGCCACCTTCGGCACCATCAAGGCCCGCCAGGCCATCCGCGACGCCGCGCGCGTCATGGATGTCGCCTACAACGTCGCCGACCGCATCGCGAAGCTCATCCCGGAGGGGCCGAAGGCCACCCTTGATGACTGTATGCGCGACAAGCAGGACCTGCGCATCGAGTACGACGCGGACGACACCGTGCGCCGAGTGGTCGACGTGGCGCGCACCTTGGAGGGGTTGATCCGTCAGGACTCCATCCATGCCGCCGGCGTGGTCATCTCCGACAAGCCGCTCACCGACTACCTGCCGCTCATGCAGAAGGGCGACGCCGAGGTCGTGACGCAGGTGCCGATGGGCGACGTGGAGAAACTCGGTCTGCTCAAGATGGACTTCCTGGGTCTGCGCAACCTGGATGTGCTGGCCGGTGCCGAGAAGATCATCAGAGAGAGCACGCATCCCGAGTTCGATCTGGAGACCCTGCCGCTCGATAACGCGGGCACATATCGCATGCTCGCGGCTGGTGACTCCGAAGGCGTCTTCCAATTCGAGTCGAGCGGCATGCGCGAAGCTTTGCGCGAAGTGGGCCCCACGCGCTTCGAAGATCTGATCGCTCTCGTCGCCCTCTACCGGCCGGGGCCGATGGAGTACATCCCCCAGTACGCGCGCAACAAGCGCAATCCCGAGGGCATCACGTTCCCCGACGAGCGGCTGGAGCCGATCCTGCGTCCCACCTACGGGGTGGCCATCTACCAAGAACAGCTGATGGAGATCGCGAAACGCATCGGCGGATTCTCCCCGGCCGAAGCCGACGACCTGCGCAAGGGCATCGGCAAGAAGATCCGAGCGGTCCTCGATAGGCTCGAGCCGCAGTTCCGCGCGGGAGCGCTGGCCGGCGGCGCAAAGAAGTCGGTGGTCGACTTCCTCTGGTCGCTCATGGAGAAGGCGGGCGACTACTCCTTCAACAAGAGCCACGCCGCCTGCTACGCGCTCATCGCCTACCGCACCGCCTACCTCAAGGCGAACTTCCCGGTCGAGTACATGGCCGCTCTCATCTCGAGCGTCATGAACACCAAAGACAAAGTCCCCTACTACGTGGGCGTCGCCAACGACATGGGCATCGAGGTGCTGCCCCCCGACGTGAACGAGTCGGCGCTGGACTTCCGAGTGGTGGAGGGGCGCATCCGCTTCGGTCTGAACGCCGTGAAGAACGTGGGCGAAGGCGCCATCAGACTGATCATCGCGGCGCGGGAGAGCGGGGGGCCGTTCCGGGACATCTTCGATTTCTGCGAGCGTGTCGACCCGAGCGTGGTCAACAAGCGGGCGCTCGAGAGTCTTATCAAGGCGGGCGGGCTCGATTCTACGGGTTCGTCGCGCAAGGGCATGCTCCATGTCCTGGCTCAGGCCATGGCCAATGGGCAGAAGCGGCTCGCCGACGACGCCGCGGGGCAAGGCTCGATCTTCGACCTGATGGGCTCGCCTCGTGGTGCGGTCGACAGTTCGGGGGCCGAGACCCGGCGTGCTCAGCCGGTGCCCATCCCCGAGGAGGACTTCACGAAGGACGAACTGCTGCGTCTCGAGAAGGAGACGTTGGGCATCTTTCTCACCTCCCATCCGTTGCGCGACCTGCGCCGCCAGATCCGCGACGAAGCCGAACACATGATCTCGGAGCTCAGCGGACTCAGCGACGGCCACGTGACCACGATCGTCGGCATGGTGGCGAGGGTGAAGAGGGTTCCCACCAAGTCGGGAGACCAGATGGCGTTTGTGATCATCCAGGGCATCGAGGACTCCATCGAACTCACCTGCTTCCCCAAGCTCTACTCCGACTCGCGCGAACTGCTCGAAGAGGATCGCCTGGTGAAGATCAGGGGCAGGGTGGAGCGGCGCGAGGAGAGCGAGGCGAAGTTCATCCCCTTCTCCATCGAACGCTTCACCCCCAAGACGGGGACCGAGCCGGTGTGCATCAAGCTGGATGCTATCGCCGTGCAGCGTGACATCCTTGACGATCTGAAGTCCATCCTTGCGAACTTCCCCGGCCCCTGCCCGGTCGAGCTTCACCTCGACACCGACAAGGGTTGCGTGAAGATGCGCTGCGGCAGGGGCTATCAGGTGGATCCGCAGACCAGCCTGTTCGCCGAGTTGCGCGTGCTGCTTGGCGAAGCCGGCGTCTTCCGCTACGATCCCGCGCTGAGCGCGTAGGAGTCGGTCTCGGGCTCGGCGTCGCGCTGGGCGGGCTCTCTTCCGCGCCAGGGAGCGCCGCGCCGGGCGGGCGCCACATTGGGCCGGGCGGGCTCCGTGCCGCGGCGAGGAGTGTCACGGTTCGCCCCCGGTCTTTCCGCCCATCCGCGCGCCGTGGATGGGGTCATGTGCCCGCTCGGTGCGCTACTATGGGCATCTACGATTCGGAGGTGATCGTGACGGTCTTGCGCACTCCCCCTGGCACCAAGGATGTCCTGCCCACCGAAGCCGCGGAACTTCGGCTCATCGAGGATGCCGTTCGCACGGTATTCCACGAATTCGGCTACGGAGAGGTCATCACGCCCGCGTTGGAGTACGAGGAAGTGCTGGCGCTCTCCGAGGAGAAGGCCTTCCTCACGGGCTTCCGGCTGCTCGACGAGTCGGGCAAGGTGCTGATCCTGCGTCCCGATCTCACCACGCCCATCGCCCGTCTGGTGGGCAGTCGTCTGAGGGCGGGGGAGACCCCGCATCGAGTCTTCTCCATCTCCGACGTCTTTCGGCGCAACAACCCGCAGCGCGGCGAGGAGAACGAGTTTCGGCAGGCGGGTGTGGAGTTCTTGGGTTCGTCACTGCCGCAGGCGGATGCCGAGGTGCTCGCGGTGGCGTGCCGCGCGCTGGAGCGCGCGGGGCTCGAGGACTTCCGCGTGGGCGTGGGCCAGGTCCGTTTCTTCCAAGCCCTGCTCGATGCCGTCACCGACGACCCAGCCCTCAAGGTGCGGCTGACGACGGCCCTGGTGGACAAGGACATGGTGGGCTACCGAGTGGCCGTCGAGCAGGCCGATCTGCCCGCCGGCGATCGAGCCGCGTTGCTCGAGG
>DASRMJ010000294.1:0-5891 GCA_035647995.1 Thermoleophilia bacterium
GCTACGGCCTAGGTGGCGCGATCTCAGGGGTATTGGCTGGTCGTTCAATCAAGATGGTATCGGTCGCTCCGAGGGGAGTCAAGAAGCGCACGGGCGGGGGGACGTCGACGCCTACGCCGCCGAGGGGCAGATGTCGGTCAGGAGGCACGCCCCACAGCGAGGCTTTCGGGCGACGCAGACCGCCCGCCCATGCTCTATCAAGAGGTAGGTGATGCGGAACCAGTCGTCTCGGGGGACCACCGACACCAGGTCGGTCTCGGTCGCAGCTGCGTCGGTGCTCTTCGCGAGGCCGAGTCGGTTCGACAAGCGGTGCACGTGGGTGTCGACGGCGATGCCGGCGTCGGGGTCTGAGGAGTAGGCCGCGGGGTCCATGTTGCCCAGCACGACGTTGGCCGTCTTGCGGGCGACCCCGAGCAGGGTGAGGAGCCCCGCGATTGTGTGCGGCACCCGTCCGTCGAAGTCGCGCAGCACGACCTGTGCGGCTCCCAGGATGTGTTTGGTCTTGTTGCGGAAGAACCCGGTGGGCCGGATATCCGCCTCGAACTCGGCGGCGTCGGCACCGGCGTACTCTTCAAGCGTGCGGTACTTCTTGAAGAGGTCCGCCGTCACCTTGTTCACCATGACGTCGGTGCATTGGGCCGACAAGATGACCGACACCAGCAGTTCCCACTCGTTGCCGAAGACCAGCATGATGCCGGCGTCGGGATACTCGCGGCCGAGCCGCGAGAGCACCTCGGCCGCCTGCGCGGCGCGCCACGGCTTGGGGCCGCGCCGCACGGTCGGACCACCCTGCGGTGCGCCGTCTGGAGTCGATGGGCTCACCATGCCGACACCTCGCGTTTCACGGTTCTGGGCCTTCGTCGGCACCGTCGCCGGAGCGGCACGCTGGTTGGTTGCTTGACGAACCCGATCGTCTCATCGGCAACGGAACGCCCAAACGCGTCTTCCCCGGGCGGCACAGGCTTGTCTCGGTTTCGGCCCCGAGTCGACTCTGCACCACCCCGGTCAGGAGTCACGTCCCAGATCGAACGCCCTCATATTGGCGTCGATCGTCTTGGGCGGCACGACCTCGGCGATGATCTTCCGCCAGGTCTCGTCGGCAAACGGCAGCCGGCCGGAGATGGCCCCCAGAAGCACCATGTTCGCCGCCTTCGCCGTGCCCGCCTGTTCGGCGAGCGCCGTGGCGTCGACTTTGCGACTGTTCGGCCAGATCTCGGCGATGCGTGCATCGATCTCGTCCGGGTAGGTGGCCAGCCCCGCCGCGACTGTGCTCGGGTTCACCCTCAGCGCGTTGTAGATGAGCAGACCGCCGGGACGCAACCAGTGGTGGTAGCGCAGTGCCTCCAGGGGCTCGAACGAGAGGAGAAGGTCGGCGGCTCCCATGGTCACGATGGGCGCGGCCACCTTGGCGCCGAAGCGCAGGTGGCTCACCACGCTGCCCCCGCGCTGACTCATGCCGTGCACTTCGCTCTGCTTGACGTCGTATCCCTCGGCCATCGCGGCCTGACTCAGCACGTAGGAGGCCAGGAGGACCCCCTGCCCGCCGACGCCGGAGAGGAGCACGTTCGTGGTCTGGGTGTTCACGGCCAGGGCGGGTCGAGTCGGCGCGGTCTGGGTCTGGGTATTCTGGGTCATGGCGTCTCCCCCTAGGCCTTCACGGGTTCCGGCGCCAGGATGGCGTCGAAATTGCACATCTGGGCGCAGACCCCGCAACCGTTGCACTGGATCGGGTCGATCTCGACCAGCGTCTTCTCGCCCTCCTCCACCAGGTTGAGAGCGATACAGCCCACCCGCAGGCAGCGCTTGCAGCCGTTGCACAGGTTCTCGTCGATCGTCCAGGGATCGTTCTTGATTTTGAACTCGAGCACGCAAGGGGCGGTGGCGATGATCACTGAGGGTTCGCCTGCCTCCAGCTCTTCGCGTATCACGCGCTCGGTCTGCGCGAGGTCGTAGGGGTCGATGCGGGCTACGCGCTTGACGCCGAGGGCCTCGACGAGTTTCGTAAGGTCCACCATGGACGCCGGCTCCCCGTCGAGCGTGTTCCCGCTGCCCGGGTTCTGCTGGCCGCCGGTCATCGCGGTGGTGCGGTTGTCGAGGATGATGGTGACCGACGCGCCGCGGTTCCAGATGGTGTCCATGAGACCGGTGACGCCGGAGTGGAAGAAGGTGGAGTCGCCGATGACCGCCACCGCTCTGTTCTTGATGTCGCCCTGCGCGTCGACCACCTTGGACATGCCGTGGGCCATGCCGATGCTGGCGCCCATGCAGACGCAGGTGTGCATCGCGCCGATGGGTGGCAAGGCGCCGAGGGTGTAGCAGCCGATGTCACCGCTCACGAACACGCGCAGCTTCTTTAGGACCGTGAAGACCCCGCGGTGCGAGCAGCCGGGGCAGAAGGTGGGTGGGCGTTGTGGCAGCCCCGCCGCCTCGGCCGGCGGCGGCAAGAGAAGGGTCGGCTCGGCTCCCGTGGCGCCGCCGGCCGTGAGGCCGCGGGCGACGGCTCCCGGATCCAGCTCGCCGCACAGCGAGAAGAGGTCCTTGCCCCCGTCGAGCTTCACGTCCATGAGGTAGATCTGCTCTTCGAGGAAGGGGTCGAGCTCCTCGACCACATAGAGTCGTTCCACCTTCGACCGGAACTCCTCGATCATCTTCCGAGGCAGGGGGTACGTCATCCCCAGCTTTAGGAAGCTGGCCTGCGGGAACGCTTCGCGAGCGTACTGGTAGACGGTGCCGGTGGCGATGATGCCCACGGCCGAGTCGCCCATCTCGATGCGGTTCACCGGCAGAGTCTCGGCGCGTTTCTTCAGATCGGTGATCCTCTGCTCTACCTTGGGATGCTTGAGCTTCGCGAACCCGGGGAGCATCGTATACTTCGGCACGTCTTTCTCGAGTGTCGTCAGCGCGGGGAGTTCCACTCGCTCACCCAGCTCCACGATGCTCTTGCTGTGGGATATGCGGGTGGTCGTGCGGAACAACACCGGCGTGTCGAACTCCTCGCTGATCTCGAACGCGACCCTGACCAGGTCCTTCGCTTCTTGACTGTCCGACGGCTCGAACATCGGGATCTTGGCGAAGCGGGCGTAGTTGCGGTTGTCCTGTTCGTTCTGGGAGCTGTGCATGGCCGGATCGTCGGCGGTGACCAAGACGAAGCCGCCCCCGACTCCAGTGTAGGAGGCGGTGAAGAGCGGGTCGGCGGCCACGTTCACACCCACGTGCTTCATGACCGCCAGCGAGCGCGCCCCTGCGATCGACGCGCCCAGGGCCACTTCAGTGGCCACCTTCTCGTTCGGAGACCACTGACTCTCGATCTCCTTGTATTCCGCCATGTTCTGGAGGATCTCGGTGCTCGGGGTGCCGGGGTAGGCGGCGGCCAGGCGGACGCCTGCTTCCCACGCCCCCCGCGCGATGGCTTCGTTGCCTGAAAGGAGTTCCCTCATCTGGCTGCTCCGGTCTCTTGAGTGTGGACGTCCTTCTCGCCGGTCGCACTTGGCGCGACCGGGCGCATGTGACGACACGGCCCACGATCTCGTCCAGTATCCCGGTGTCGTGGGCCATCACGCTGGACGAACAATCATACTTTCTGGTTGGCCGGCTAGCAAGGCAGACGAGAGTGCCCGGAGGCTGTGGATGAGCCCTTGGGCCTCGTGCGCGGGCGCACTAGGGAAGTCCGTCGACACGTGATCCGGCGCCTGCTCTCAGGCTGTACACTAGGGCACATGACTTCCCGAGATTGGCACAGAACGAGTTCCCGGGCGGACAGCGATCTTGGCCTGTTCCGCGTGCGTAGGGACGTAGCCGTCTCTCCCCGCACAGGCAACGAGCACGAGTTCGTCGTGCTCGAGTCGGCGGACTGGGTGGCGGTTGTGGCACTCACAGAAGATGATCGACTGGTGTTGGTTCGGCAGTTCCGGCACGGGCTGCGCGAGGTGACCTTGGAGTTGCCCGGCGGGTTGGTCGACGCCGGGATGAGCCCGGAGGAGGCCGCCCGGGCGGAGCTGCGTCAGGAGACCGGCTACGGCGGCGGTGAGTGGGCGGAACTGGGACGTCTGGCCCCTCTCCCTGCGGTCTTCACCAATCACGTGCATGTATTCCTGGCGCGTGGGGTGCGCCTTCTGGGCGATCCGGAACCCGATCCAGGAGAGGATATCGTCACCGATCTGGTCGATGCGGAAGACGCGCGCCGGATGGTGGAGCGGGGCGAGATCACCCACGCCCCTGTCGTCGCGGCCCTCTTCCTGTGGGATCTGGAGGCGCGGAGCGGAGGTTCGAGCGCAGTGACCACGCATGTCCTCGACGCACCGACTCCGGGCGAGGAGACTCCAGGCGAGGACATCGGCTCACTTCGGGATCGGATCCTGGCGCAGCTGCGTTCCCACTTCACCCTCACCGTGGCTACTGTCGGGTCGGTGGGCGTTGAGTCCAGGCCCGTGGACGCAGCCGCCGCCGGCGGCGCCGACGAAGGCGCCGAGCCCGGTGACGCTGACGAGCCTCATGACGCTGACGAGCCCGGTGACGCTGACGAGCCTCATGGCGCTGACGAGACCCGAGCGCCTCACGCCGCCACGGTCTTCTACGCTGTGGATCGCCGCGGCCGCTTGGTGTTCTTGAGCAAGGGAGACAGCCGGCACGGCCGGCACATCGGTGACGGAGGTCCGGTGGCTGCGACCGTGGCCCGTGAGTACGCCGACTGGCGCGAGATCCAGGGCGTCCAGGTGTGGGGCCGCGCCGAGCCGCTGCACGGCGCCGCGCGGGTGGGGGCTCTCGCCGTCTACCTGGCCCGGTTCCCGTTCGTCTCCGCGCTGCTGGAGGACCCACGGCTGGCGGCGCGCCTGCGCGGTATCGAGGTGTATCGGATCACTCCGCGGAGCGCCGCCCTCACTGACAATCAGCTCGGTCCATTTGGGCGAGAAGTGTTGGAGGATCTGTGAGGAGAACGGGCGGACGGCTGCGTGGGGAGGTGGTCTCGGGACGGCAAGAGGCGGCAAGCTTCATGACGGCACGCTGGGTTCGCGATGCGCTCACACGGGTTCTCGGCGGGGAACCGTTCCCCGGTACGCTGAACCTTCGCCTGGAGCCGGGCCCTGCGCTGGAATCCTGGCGAGCGCTCAAGGCCTCCGCGTCCGGTGTGCAGCTCCCGCCCGGCGACGAGGGGTCGTGCGCGTCCACACTCTTCCCGGTGAGTGTGGAAGGCACGGTGCGGGGTGTTCTCCTCCTGCCCCATGTGGAAGGGTACCCCGAGGATATGGTAGAGCTGGTTGCGCGGGAATCGCTCCGTGAGCGGTTCCGGTTGGGTGACGGGTCGGTGGTGGCATTGTCCTGGGGATCGGCGGCGATGAAGGATCGCCAGTTGGAGGCGTGTCTGTCCGGCGCGGTCGAGTCGAGCCGCGGGAACGGATTCGCCGCCTTCGAGCTCGAAGGTGACCTTCCCGATTTTGACCTCGCCGCCCTCGATACGAGCACCCGGGTCTTCGGGCGTCGCCTTTCTCTGCCGCTGTTCGTGTCGAGCATGACCGGAGGCGGAGTGGGCTCCGGCCTTATCAATCGAAGGCTCGCCGAAGCGGCGCAGGCGACGGGCATAGGCATGGCAGTGGGCTCCCAACGCTTGATGCTTGAGGACTCTTCGCTTGTCTCCGATTTCCGCGTACGTGACTGGGCTCCGGACATTCTTCTCTTTGCCGACTTGGGGTTGGTGCACCTCAACCGGGGGCTCACGCGCGAGCTGTGTCTACGCGCCGTCGAGGAGATCGAAGCCGACGCCCTCATGCTGTACGTCAACCCTCTTCACGAGGCGCTCCAAGCGGGTGGAGACCTGGATTTCGCCGGTCTGCTCGACCGACTGTCGGATCTGTGCCGCGACTTTCCCTACCCGATCCTACTGAAGGAGGTGGGTT
>DASRMJ010000295.1:0-3810 GCA_035647995.1 Thermoleophilia bacterium
TTGGAGGATCGTCTCGAGGAGGTGGAGGCGGGCGGGCGCGGGCCCGTCGGCCAGGACCCCCAGGCTGCGCTCGAGCGTCTGGAGCTTCGGCGCGCCGTCTGGGATGCGCTGCGCCGTCTGTCGCCCGCGGATTCGGAGATCCTGATCCTGCGCGAGTTCCAGGAGCTCTCGTACGCCGAGATCGCCGGCGTGCTCGATGTGCCGCCCGGCACGGTGATGAGCCGGTTGCATGCCGCGCGGCGGCGCATGAGGGGACTCCTCGAGCCACAGATATCGCCGGCCTCGGGGGGCACCGCCCGCGCCACCGGCAACACTGACGGAAGGAATGGCCATGACTGACCACGACCGACAGGAGCGCATAAGCGGGTATCTCGACGGCGAACTGGCGTCGGAAGAACGGCGCCGCCTGGAGCGAGACCTCGCGCAGGACCCGGAGCTGGCACTCGAATTGGAGCGCATGCGCGCACTCAGGGAGGTGACGTCGTCGATGAGACTGAAGGGATTCCCCGACCAGGTGTGGGACTCGTATGTCGCCGGCACGTACAATCGCATGGAACGTCGGATCGGTTGGCTGTTCTTCTCGCTGGGAGCTATGGTGTTGCTGGCGGGCGGACTGTACGAGCTGGCCGTCTCCCTTTTGAGGGATTCTGTCGATCCATGGTGGATTCGGTCGGCTGTCGGAGCGCTGGTCATAGGCCTGGCCGTGCTCTTCGTATCCGTGCTGCGCGACCGGCTCTTCATCCTCAAGCGTGATCCCTACAAGGAGGTCCAACGATGATCGTGGTCACGACCGACTCCATTCCCGGACGTGAGGTGACCGAGGTGCTCGGCGTCGTCCGGGGCAACACCATCCGTGCCCGCCACCTGGGCAAGGACATCCTGGCGGCTCTGCGCAACGTGGTCGGCGGCGAGATAGTCGAGTACACCAAGCTCATGGCCGAGAGCCGCGAGCAGGCCATTGACCGCATGACCCAGCGGGCGGAGGAGCTGGGGGCCGACGCGATCTTGGCCATGAGGATCACCACGTCGATGGTCATGAGTCAGGCATCGGAGATCCTCGTGTACGGCACGGCGGTGCGCCTGAAGTAGGCGCGCTCGGCGCGTCAGTTCCCGGACGAGGCGGCGGGCTTCGGCTATCATTGGCTGATGCCCGCTCCCACCACCCGCCGCCGTACGCAAGCGATCCACGATGGTGGGTGACGCCACTCCCTCCCTGACGCACCGTCGTATCCTCGCGACCTGGTGGCCACTCGCCGCCAGTTGGCTGCTCATGGGCCTGGAAGGTCCTCTGATCAGCGCTGCTGTCGCCCGCCTCGCCGCCCCCAAGATCAATCTGGCCGCCTTCGGCGGCGTGGTCTTCCCCATCGCCCTGCTGGTGGAGTCCCCGATCGTCATGCTGCTGGCCGCGTCCACCGCCCTCAGCAGGGACAGAGCCGCGTACCGCAAGATCCGCAGGTTCATGCACTGGTTGGCGGCTTCGCTCACGCTGGCACACACGCTCCTCGTCTTCACTCCCCTGTACGGGTTCGTGGTCGAGGGACTCATCGGCGCTCCGCCCGAGGTAGTGGGTCCGGCCCGCATCGGTTTAGCGATCATGGTTCCGTGGACCTGGGCTATCGCCTATCGGCGGTTCAACCAAGGCGTGCTCATCAGGTTCGGCCATTCCCGTGCCGTCGGCACCGGGACGGTCGTGAGGCTGGCCTCTGAGGTCCTGGCGTTGGCCGCGGCCTTCACGCTTGGGTCCGTCCCCGGGATCGTGGTGGCCGCTCTCGCGATCGACGCGGGCGTTCTCTCGGAAGCTGCCTACGCTCGCCTGCGGGTGCAGTCAGTGCTCAGGGACGAGATGTCTGAGGCCGACGGTCGCGGGGTCTTTGGCCTTCACTCGTTCCTTGTCTTCTACATCCCACTCTCGCTCACTTCGATCATCTCTCTCGCCGTCAGTCCGCTCGGCAGCGCCGCCATGAGCCGCATGCCCAACGCGCTCGAGTCGTTGGCGGCGTGGCCGGTGGTGACGGGTGTCGGCTTCATGTTCCGCAGCTTCGGTTTCGCGTACAATGAGGTGGTGGTGGCGCTGCTCGACGAACCGGGTGCGGCAGCTCGGCTACGCCGGTTCGCTCTGGTCATGGCCGCGGCCTCTTCGTGTGGTCTGCTCCTCCTGCTGGTGCCGTCGATCGGCTCGTTCTGGTTCCGGGACGTCACCGGTCTGTCGGAGAACCTGGCGAGGATCGCTCAACGCAGCGTATGGTTCGCGATCCCGTTGCCTGCACTCAGTGTGCTCCAGAGCTGGTTCCAGGGAGCGATCGTACATAGCGGTCGCACGCGCGCCATCACAGAAGCGGTGGCCCTTTCCTTGGCCACCACCGCCGTGGTGCTGGCGGTTGGCGTGGTGTGGGGAGGCGTGATCGGACTCTACGTGGGTGTGGTCGCGCTCGCTGCCGGGGATACCCTGCGGACCGGCTGGCTCGCGCTTCGGAGCCGGGCCGCGCACCGCAACGGAGGGACGGACTCACCGCAGCCCCGAAGGCCCGCGCAGTAGACACGTGGAGGGACTTGTGACCGAGATGCTGGATATCGCTGTGATCGGAGCCGGGCCTGCGGGCATGACCGCCGGACTGTACGGAGCCCGCGCCCGCGCCCGCACGGTCGTGTTCGACAAGGGACTGCCGGGTGGGCAGATCGTCAGCACCGAGTGGGTGGAGAACTACCCCGCCTTCCCAGACGGTATCGCCGGTCCGGAACTCGGGGAACTCATGCACAAGCAGGCCGAGCGGTTCGGTGCCGAGTTCCGCACGTTCTCACCGGTGGAGAGCATCCGCACCGCCGGGACGGACTTCGTGCTCACCGTCGACGGTGAAGAAGTGGGGGCTCGCGCGGTGATCCTTGCTACTGGGGCCGTCCCGAAGAAGCTCGGGGTCCCGGGCGAGGCGGAGTACACAGGCAGGGGCGTATCGTGGTGCGCCACGTGCGACGGGGCGTTCTTCCGCGACAAGGTGGTGTGCGTCGTAGGCGGGGGCGACTCGGCGCTTCAGGAGGCCCTCTTCCTCGTCAAGTTCGCCTCGCGCGTGCACGTGATCCATCGGCGCGACGAGCTGCGCGCCACCGAGTGCATCCAGGAGTACTGCTTCCTCGACGACAAGATCCAGTTCGTCTTTAGCCGCGTGGTGACCGAGATCGTGGGCGAGGGCGGCAGGGTGACCGGGGTCGAGCTGGCTTCGACCAAGGGCGAGCCCGACATTCTTCTCCCAGTGGACGGCGCGTTCATCTTCGTGGGCGTGGATCCCGTGAACGAGCTGGTGGTCGAGGTCGCGGACCTGGACGCCGGAGGCTTCGTCAGGGTGGACCACAACACTCTGACGTCGGTGCCCGGCCTCTTCGCGGCAGGGGACATCAGCAATGGGAGTCTGAAGCAGGTGGTGACTGCAGCGGCCGGCGGTGCGTCCGCCGCCTTCGAAGCCTTGCGCTTCATCGAGGCGAAGACTCGCGACGTCTGATCCGAGGCGATCGCAGCGAAGGCGATCGGAACTTCCCTCGGGCTGGGGCTTAGACCCGATGCGTCAGACCCCCACCCTCCGGACGCGGCATCAGGCGACGGGCTCAGGCCGCGGCCTCACTCCGGGGCGCCGCGCATCACCTCGATGTGGATATGGCTGCCGGAGTCATGCGTCAACTCCGCGATACGGGCCCCCAGTTCCCCGGCGGGCGCGCGCACTTTGCCGAGCTGGGTCTTCCCGGCCTCGATCGTCTGGCCGATGGTCACCGCCGGCTCGTCCACGAAGAGTATGCTGAGGGTGGCGTCGCCCAGTCCGTCGG
>DASRMJ010000296.1:0-2654 GCA_035647995.1 Thermoleophilia bacterium
GCTCCACCCCGCGCCGTTCGAAGGAGTAGTATAACATACGCCTCAGCGGCGCCCACCCGATCCGGAGGCCGTCTCCGCGGCGTCGCCGGGCCATGCCCGTGCCGCCTCCGAACCCGCCAATATCCGACCTCTGGAGTATCGACACGGGTCAAGAATCGTTGTAGTTTTCCGATAGTGCCGGTGTAGGACCATCGGTCTGTCCCGCGGGAACGGACCCGGCCGGGCCGCGGATACCTGGAAGAGGAAACGTGCACCATCCCCGACGATCAGAGGACGGCAGGCTCCGCACCCACGTGAGTGTCGCGTGCGCTCGACCACGGCTGCCGCTCGCGCTGTTCCTCCTGGCCGTCGCCATCTTTGTGTGCCTCCCCGCCGCATCCGCACTCGCCGCACCACTGACAGCCACCACGACCACCGTGGTCTTGCGCGGCGAGGTGAAGCAGCAGGTCGCCGACCTCCAGGGTCAGGCGGACGCCGTCCAGGCCGACATCGACCTCCTCGACCTCGAACTCGAACGCCTCACCGAGAGCTACAACCGGCTGAACGTCGATCTCGAGACCCTCAACCAGGACTTGAACGGCCTGCGCCGCCAACTGCGCGAGACCGAGGACCTGTGCCGGGTGCGGCAGGCCCGACTCAACAAGCGCCTCTCCGACACCTACAAGAACGGCAGCTCGGGCGTCTCCAGCCTCCTGGCCCTGCTGATGACCACCAACGACTTCTCCGACTTCCTGGAGCGCCTGTTCCTCATCACCAAGGTGACGGTCCAAGACCAGATCCTGGTGGAGTCGATCAGCTCCTCCGCCGGCGACATCGATCGGGTGGCGGCCCAGATCGAGGCCAAGAAGCGTGACGCGCTCGAAGTGCGTCGCGAGTTGGACCAGAAGCAGGCACAGATCGAGGGGCTGCTCTCCGAACGGCAATCGGTCCTGGCGGGCCTGGATTCGCAGATCGCGGGCCTGGTTGAGCAGGAACGTCAACGCCAGGAGGCGGAGCGGCTGCGGTTGGAAGCCGAGCTTCGCTCCCGCTTGGCCGGATGGGAACGCTACGACGGCCCCTTGCCCCAGATCGCCGACGCGGTGCTCGGCCAAGTCGTGGAGACGGCGGCCTCCTACCTGGGCATCCCCTACATCTGGGGCGGCGACAGACCCACCACCGGGTTCGACTGCTCCGGACTGCTCCAGTACGTCTACCGCCAGCACGGTGTCGATCTTCCGCACTACTCCGGCTACCAGGCCGAGATGGGCGTCCCGGTGTCCCCGGCGGATATCGCTCCCGGCGACCTCATCGCCTTCGGTTCCCCGGTGCATCACGTGGGCCTCTACATCGGTGAGGGACTCTTCATCCACGCCCCCCGCACGGGCGACGTTCTGAAGATCACCCCCCTCTCCACGCGCGACGATGTCAGCACCATCCGCCGCTTCCCGTTGCAGGAGAGGGCAGGACCGCCCTCAATCGACTAGAATAGAGCACTATGAACACTGTGCTCCTCTTCGTCATCGCGGCATCGCTGGTCATCATGGCGGCAGCCCTGGCCTACACGGGCGTCACCGCCTACCGACTCTACAAGCAGGTTCGCGGGATCCAGGAGCTGTTGGAGCCGCACCTCCAGGAGTTCACCCGGAAGCAGGCGCAGACGACGGAGCTGCTGTCGAGCATCGAGCGCCGTCAGGGTGATCTGAGCGGGCGTATGCAGCGCGCCACCGCCTCGGCCTCGACCCTGGGCTATCTGTTCTCGGAGTTCGGCGAAGCCCGAGACAAGCTGCGAGGCTACTGATCGGCCGCGGCGACCGCCGCACTCACGGCCTGAGCCGCGGCAACGGTCGCGGCCGTAGCCGCACCATCTGATGCTGACCATAGCCGACAACCTCAACGCCGCCACTCCCTGGGTGTCCGCCGCTCTGGCCGTCCGTGACGCCGAGGCCATCACCGACCTGGCCCTCCGCCTGCGCGACGCGGGCGCCGACGCCCTCGACCTCAACCTCGGGTTCAGGAGCAGGGGTGCGTCCGAGACGGCCGCCTGGTTGGTGCGCCACGTGTGGGAGGCGACGGCACTCCCCCTGTGCATCGACACCGCCGACCCGCACACCATGCGCGCGGGCATGGCTGCGGCGGACGCTCTGGGAGCGGTCCCCATGCCGATCATCAACTCCTTCTCGCTGGAGAGCCGGAAGATCGAGCAGATCCTGCCCCTGGCGGCGGAGTACGGCGCCCCCATCGTGGGCTACTGCGTCCGTGACGTGGTGCCGCAGACGCCGGAGGAGCGGCTGGAGGTGGCGGTGGAACTGGTGGAGCTGGCCGACGCGGCCGGGGTGCCACGGCACCGACTCTACCTCGACCCCATCCTCTTCCCCTTGGCCACGTTCCAGGACGACTTCGCGCACGTGCTGGCCTTCTTCGAGGCGCTGCCCCAGCTCTTCGACCCGCCGGTGTGCACGATGGCCGCCCTCTCCAACGTGGGCCACGGCCTCCCGGCGGCGAAGAGGCGAGTCGTGGAGGGGACGGTGCTCCCCATGTTGGCTGCCCTCGGGATCGACGCCGTGCTGCTGAACGTGCTGGACCCCCAGCTCAGGGACATCCTGACCGTGCTGCGGGCAGCCGAAGGCCGCATGGTGTTCTCGGGAGCCGACCTGGCCGCCGACGACCGGGGCCGA
>DASRMJ010000297.1:0-3515 GCA_035647995.1 Thermoleophilia bacterium
TCTCGGAGAGCGTGGTGCAGGCGACGGCCGCGAGCATGAAAGCGGTGCAGCGCCGCGTGCGCGTGGCCGAGGAGGCCGCCGTATGAGCGACGAGCGCGCCGTAGACGTGGCCGCGGACGAGACCGTGCCGGCCCGCGCCGCATCCGATCCGGCGACTGACTCGGCGACTGGCTCGGCCGCAGCGTCGGCGGCCGACTCCGCCGCGAAGGCCGTCGTCGCCAAACCGGTCGGTTCCGCGGCCGACTCGGTGGCCGGCGATCCTCGGGTGGGCGTCTTCGTCTGCGACTGCGGCACCAACATCGCCGCCACCGTGGATTGTCCCAGCGTCACCGAGTACGCCGCGGGCCTCGGCGACGTGGTCTTCGCCGAAGAAGGTAAGTGGATCTGTTCGGTGGATTACCTCACCCGCATCCAGGAAGCGGTCAAGGCGAACAACCTGAACCGGGCCGTCGTGGCCTGTTGCACGCCGCGCACCCACGAGAAGCTCTTCAAGAACACCGTGGGCGCTGCGGGCATGAACCCCTATCAACTCGAGTTCGTGAGCATCCGCGAGCAATGCTCCTGGGTGCACAAGACCGACAAGGCCGTGGCTACCCAGAAGGCCAAGGACCTGGTCAAGATGGGCGTGGCAAAGGCTCGCCTGCTCGAAGAGGGCGAGGAGATACGTCTCCCGGTGAAGACCGACTGTTTGGTGATCGGTGGGGGCGTGGCGGGCATGACCGCCGCCCTGGCCGTGGCCGCCCAGGGCTTCGTGGTGCGGTTGGTGGAGAAGCAGGATGGGCTGGGCGGCCTGCTGAAGGGAGTCAACACCGTCGGTCCTGAGGGCGTGTCGGCGGATGAGGTGGTCACTAGACTCGTCGAGCGGGTGACCGCGAACGAGAACGTCGAGGTGTACACGAACACCCGCCTCACCGCGATCGGCGGATACATAGGCAACTACAAGGTGGAGGTGGACCGCGCCGGCGTCCCCGGTGCCTTCGACTCCTCCACCATCATCGTGGCCACCGGCATGCGCCAACTCGACGCTACCGGCCACTACGGCTACGGCACCGGCGACGACGTCATCACGCAACTGGAGTTGGAGAGGCGACTTAAGGCGGGCGGCGCCCTCGGCGCCAAGAACGTGGTCATCGTGCAGTGCGTGCGCTCGCGCAACGAGGAGCGGGGCTGTTGCCACATCGGCTGCACCGTCGCCCTCAAGAACGCGCTCGAGATCAAGAAGCGCGATCCCGAGGCCAACGTCTACCTGCTCTACAAGGACTTGATCACGGTCAAGGACGAGTACGCCCACATGAAAGAAGTGCTGCGTGAGGGCGTTACCACCGTACGTTTCAGCGATGCCCGCAAACCCGAAGTGACGCGCGACGCCGGCGGCCACGCAGTAGTCAAGGTGTACGACGTGCTTCTCGGACAGGAGATCACGCTGCCCGCCGACCTCGTCGTGCTCACGGTGGGCTTCGAAGGCGACGAGAGCGTCACCGACCTGCGGGGTCTGCTCAAGGTCTCCGCCAGCTCCGACGGCTTCTTCACCGAGGCGCACATCAAGCTCGGCCCCCTGGACTTCGCCGCGGCCGGCGTCTACCTGGCCGGATCGGCCCGCTCGCCCAAGCCCCTGCGCGACGTCAGCGAGGAGGCTCTGGGCGCGGCCATGCGGGCCAGCATCCCTATGGCCAAGGGCTTCGTCGAGGCCGAGGGCATCGTGGCCACGGTCGATCTGGCGAACTGCTCGCAGTGCGGTCTGTGCTGGAAGAACTGCCCCTTCGGCGCCATCGAAGAGGTGGACAAGAACCCCCATATCCTCGAAGCCCTCTGCAAGGGCTGCGGCCTGTGCGCCGCGGACTGCCCCAAGGAGTGCATCCAGATCGTCCACTACGGCGACGATCAGATCGCCGCTCAGATCGCGGCGGCGCTCGAAGACAATCCGGAGGAGAAGATCATCGCCTTCGTGTGTCACTGGTGCGCATTGGGTGCGGTGGACATCGCCGGCGTGGGGCGCTCCGAGTATCCGGCCAACGCCCGCATCGTGCGGGTGATGTGCTCGGCGCGCGTGGCCCAGAAGTACGTGATCGACTGCTACGACCGGGGCGCCGCGGGGGTGCTGGTGGCGGGGTGCGAGTTCCCCACCTGTCACTACATCACCGGCAACTACAAGTGCTCCGACCGGCTGGTGCGGCTGCGCAAGAAGATGGAGCGGAAGGGCTACGACACGAGCAAGCTGTGGGAGGTGTGGCTCTCGGCGTCGATGGGGCCGAAGTGGGTGGCCACCATGAAAGAGATGACCGAAGCCCTGGGCCTCGCCCCCGCGTGCAAGAGTTGAGGATGTCATGACCACGAACGTCAACATCGACATCACCAGCCGCGGCTCGGGCGCCCATGCCGGCGCCACCGACCGCGCCGTCGCGTCTCGCGCGTCGAACGCCGCCGCAGCCAAGGAGCCCATCATCTCCTGCGAGCAGTGTGGCATGTGCAGCTCCGCGTGCCCCATCACCGGGGTCGAGGACTTCAACATCCGCCGCATCGAGCGGGCCGTGCAACTCGGCGTGGTCGATGGTCTGTTGGAGTCGGGCCTGCCGTGGCTCTGCACCACCTGCGGGCGCTGCGAAGCTGCCTGTCCGAACGGTTACAGGATCATGACCACCACGCGCACCCTGCGCACCATGGTAGCGGAGGAGCTTCAGCCGTCCATGGCTCCCTGCCGCAAGGCCTGCCCGGCCGGCATGGATGCGCCGCGCTATATCCGAATGATCGCGGAGGGCCGGTTCGCCGACGCCTACGCGGTCATTCGCGATTCGGCGCCTCTGCCCGGAGTGCTTGGCCGCGTGTGTGCGCATCCGTGTGAAGACCAGTGCCGGCGCAAGGCCGTGAACCAACCGATCTCGATCTGCTCGCTCAAGCGCTTCGCCTATGATCAGGCGGCCGCCGACTTCCCGGTCGTCGGCACGGCTGGCGACAGCGGCAAGCGGGTGGCGGTGGTGGGGTCCGGCCCGGCCGGCCTCACCGCGGCCTTCCACCTGCGCAAGCGGGGCCACGCCGTCACCCTGCTGGAGGCCCGCGAGGAAGCGGGCGGGATGCTCCGCTACGGCATCCCCGCCTACCGTCTGCCGCAGGAGGTGCTCGACAAGGAGATCGGCGACATCTTGGCGATGGGCGTGGATTTCCGTCCGGGCACGACGCTGGGTGAGCAGGTGACCCTCGATGGACTCCACGCCGAGTACGACGCGGTGCTCGTGGCCGTAGGCGCCCAACAGAGCCGCAAGGTGAAGCTCGAGGGTGCGGATCATCCCGATGTCCTATGGGGAGGGGAGTTCCTGGCCGATGTGCGGGCCGGCGTGGACGTGAAGCTCAAAGACCGGGTGGTCGTGGTGGGCGGAGGCAACGTGGCGGTCGATGTGGCCCTCACGGCCCTGCGCTCCCGTGCCGCCACCGTGACCATGGTGTCGCTGGAGAGCCGCGAGGAGATGCCCGCCTTCGACTGGGAGGTGGAGGAGGCGCTCCAGGAGGGCGTGGAACTCGTG
>DASRMJ010000298.1:0-13416 GCA_035647995.1 Thermoleophilia bacterium
ACGCTGCCGAGCGTGGTGGTGATGACGATGAGGCACCCGACCAGCGTCATGAACCCGGAAAGGACCCAGCTGAAGAGGCGGAACTGTCCGATGAGGATCTCACGCGATTCGGCCGCCTTCAGCACGGCGGAGACGCGCGCATTCGGGATCTCGGCAGATATCTGTGCGTTGATGGTCTCGATCGGGCAGGTGCTGCACCACGCCGCCACCTCGATGAAGCTGAACTCACCAGGCCTGTTCCACAGCCGCTGGGCGGTGGCCAGTTCGATGTAGACCAGCTCGTCCTCTTGTGTGCCGGTGGAAGCGAGGACGCCCGTCACCCGAAGGGTCTCGCCGCGGACGGTCATGTCGGAGCCCGCCGTTAGACCGAGCCGTTCCGCCGCGCGGGCACCAAGCAGTGCGTCCGCGGAGTCCGACGGCGCGGCGCCCGTGATGTGCCACCAGCGCTTCAGGGCCAGCTCGTCCACCCAGCGGACGCCCGCCACCAGCACGGGCACTCCCCCCACCTCGCCGCGCTCCACGAGCTTCGGGGCCACCCGGGCGATGTTCTCCTTGTTCTTGATGGAGCGGATCTTCGTCTCGTCCTCGGAGTGCAGGGGTTGGACGTCGTAGGTGATGCCGCCCAATTGGACCCCCCCGTAGGTGAGAGGCAGATCCTTGCTTCGGGGCACGACGACGATGTTGGCCCCGTACTGATCCACCTTGTCGGCCAGGTCGCGCTCGGCGCTTCTGCCCACCAGGAACAGGGTCATGACCACGGCCGCCGTGATGGATATGGCGATGATCATCAGGGCCGAACGGCTGAGGTGCCGCCGGACGTTGCGGAACGCTATGCTGGAGAGGCGCATGCAGTCAGAGCCGAGGTCCAGGAGCCTCTCAAGGCGACGGCCGCGCGCGACGGCTGAGTCCCGCGGGCCACGTTCACTGGGCGGGGGGAAGTGTGCTCATGGTGGTGTCGCTGGATGTCGCCACCTCCTGATACGCCCTCGGGACCCAAGCCTCCAGATCCGCTTTCGGCACGAATACCATGTCGCCCTTGACCTCGGCCGCGAGTTCTTCGGGCGGGTAGTCGAAGCAACCACCCCCGATGCCCAGTAGGGTGTTCAGATCCCACCGGGTGAAGCAGACGTCACAGACGAGCTGGTTGCCCTCGAAGTGGAACAGGGTGGAGCGGCATGGTTCACAGAAGGACGTGGCAACGACCAAGCGCCCGCTCGGCGAGATGTACGCCATCACGGGCAGGACGTTCCCGCCCGCAGCCAACTGATAGCCCTCGGGCATCGGGTTGCTGCGCTGGTACACCAGACCGACGAGGAGGTCCTTCTTGAGGTCCGCCAGCGGGAACGAGATGCCGTCGGGAGTCTGCGTCGCGTTGTCCAGGGTCACCATGTCGACCTCATAGGCGGGATACTTGATACCGGGAGCCACGATGACCCCTCCCACCGCACGAGAGACCTGCCACTGCTGATAGCCCACGAACGAGGCCACGGCTGCCACCGCGACGATCACCCCGATGATCACGACCTTGCGCACGGGGAAGCGCCCCGCCTCTTCGAAGCGTTGCCGCTTGACCTCCAGATTGTCGACTACGTGGTCGGTGTCGGGCACCGCGACCCCCTCACTTCATCGAAGACGTGCTTTCGCTCACACGCATGCGGCATTGTACTACACAGCGTAGTATGCCGCCAAGAAGCCGAACTGTGGGAAGGATCCGCAAAGACCGGGAGTCGCCTCGGATGGAGGATGTGTCTGGGACGACGCGTGCGGGGCGATCAGACGATCTCGGGCGAGCAGACCCCGTGACCTGCGGTCGGTACCGGATGGCCCAGGGCACTGTGGTGACAAGCGGCGCAGTCCGCCCCTGAGGCCAACGTTACCCGAGTGAACGCCGCGGCGCTCCCGGTGAAGCCGACCAGCATGATGGCAAGAGCGGCCATTGCCACCACCAGCCGCCGCTTCGAGGTGACCACCAACTCGTCTACCAGGAGACCACGGATGCGCTCGCCTACGTTGCCCTCATCTGCGAAGCCCACCCCCGCCTGAACCGGCGGAGCCTGCCGAAGGGAGGGCGCCAAGACCGACCGAGCGAACTTGTGGAGACTCGACGCCACGACGAGGCCGTCGCCGGTGCGCTCGCGCGCGAAAAGATCCGCGGCGAGTTCCTGGCACCGACGCAGGCTCGCGAAACACGCCCGCACACCCGGTATCAGGGCGAAGGTCAGGGCGATGGTCTGACCCACGAGGATGACGAGGTTGTCTCGCCGCAGCACGTGCCCTTCCTCGTGCGCAAGCACGGCGAACAGTTCATCGTCATCGAGCGCGTCGCGGAGCCCGGTGGAGATGACCACCCACGGACTGATGAAGCCGATAGTGTAGGAGAGCAAGGCGTCATCGGCCACGAGCAGGACCCTGTTCCGGAGGCCCGCCGGCACCCGCCCGCCAAAAGACCGAGCCTCACGCAGAACGTCGTGGCAACGGCGGCCGGAGCAACTCAACTGCGAGCCCACGGCCAACGCCCAAAACGAGACCAATCCCACCGCGACCCCGGCGATCAGAAACGAGAATCCCGCCCCGGCCCACAGAGGCAAGGGCGGGGGGCAACCGTCTTCCATGGCACAGGTGAGACCGGCCTTCCACAGGATACCGTGGGGAAGGTACCGCAATAGCAGCGCGCCCAACAGGAGCATCGTGGCCGCGGCGGCTGCCACGATAGACGCCAGGTAGGACCACATGAGGGTGCGCGGGTGGGCACGCCCTTCGAGCAGTCGCCGCACCAGCCAGGGGACGGCCAGGATCGCCGAGTAGCTGAGGACTACTGCTGCGGTGCCGATGACGACCGCTCCCGGCGCTTCTCCTCGATCACTTGGGCCAGGCCGTCGAGCTCGGCGCTGTCGGCCTCGGTGAGGTTCTCCACAAAATGGGCGAGGACGGGCTTGCCCGCACCGGCGAAGAGCCCGTCCAGCACGCGCTTGACCACACTGGTGCAGAAAGCATCACGGGTCTCGACGGGAACGTAGACGTAGGCTCGACCTTCCTGGGAACGCCGCAGCATGCCCTTCTCGGCGAGGCGACTCATCACCGTCATCACCGTGGTGTAGGCGATCTCGCGCTTCTCCGCGAGACACTCGTGGACCTCACGCACAGAGGCGGAGCCGAACTCCCACATGCACTCCATGATCTCGGCCTCGAGCTCGCCCAGAACCTGCCGTAAGCCCTGGTTCCCTGTGTTCAGATTGATGGTGTGGTCCATGGGCTTCCTCCTCCCTCCGACTCGGACCCAATACTATCAAGCGTAGTAGGTGAGCCGCAAGGCGGGGGCGTGCGGGTCAAGCCTGAGCCTGCAACTCGCGCTCGAGGCGTTCGACTTCGCGCTTGAGCGCGGTCTGTCTCCGCCCCACGAACACGAAGTAGGTGCCCAGGACCACCCAGATGACCGCGTAGCCGGCGAACAAGAAACCTATCTGATTCATGCCTCCACCTTCTTGGGATCCAGGGGACTATCGCATCAAGAGCTGCTGCCGCAGACGATCCACGCGCGAGCCCAGATCGAGTTGGCGCACGCGGACGATCAACAGGTATACGTACAGTATCGTGAACGCGAACAGCGAGAACATGAGGACCGCCTGCATCGTCGGGTCCATCTGCATGCCCTGACCGTTGATGAGCGTGGGATGGATGGTCCGCCACCACCGTATCGACATGAACACGATGGGAACATCGATCCAACCGACGATCCCGAAGACCGCCGCCAATCGGGCCCTCTTGTGGCCTTCCGCCGTGGACGACCTCAGCATGAGATACGCGACGTAGATGAACCAGAGCACGAGGGTGGTCGTGAGGCGCGGGTCCCAGGTCCAGTAGGCTCCCCAGATGGGGCGGGCCCACAACGGCCCGGTGACCAACGTGATCGTGGTGAACATTACGCCGATCTCGGCCGAAGCGCCGGCGATGCGGTCGAACTTGAGATCGCGCTTGGCCAAGTAGATGATGCTGCACACGAAGACCACGGTGAAGGCGGGGCCCAGCGCCACCCACGCGCTCGGCATGTGGAAGTAGAAGATCCTTTGGACGTCGCCCATCACCGCTTCGGTGGGGGCCACGATCAGCGCGCCGTAGAGCGCCATCAGGATGAGGGCGACGGAGCCGAGGCCCAGCAGGTCTATCCATAACTTGCGGCCACCGGGGCCCGAAACCGCCGGCGCGCCACCGGAGCCCGGAACCGCAGACGAGCCGCCGGAGCCCGAGGTCAACGGAGGGCCGCCATCCTCCGCTCGGGCGTCCGGCCCCTGTTCTTGGTCCGAGATAGTCCCGGTCATCGCTATTCCTCCACCGCGTAGTCGAACACCATGACGGAGACCGCCAGGAAGATCACATCGTATACCACGAGCAACACCAGCCACAGGCCGCCACCGCTCAGGCCGCCGCCGTCCAACACCGAGGCCGACGACTTGGCCGCCGCAAGCACGACGGGCACCATCACCGGGAACAGGAGGATGGAGAGGATCACGTCCCGGGCCTTGATGCCCACCGACACCGCGGAGAAGAGCGTGCCTACCGCGCTGAATCCGATGGTCGTCAGAAGAAGGATCAGGCCGATGGGAAGAAAGGTCGCGATGATGTCCACGTTGTAGAGGACGGAGAAGAATACGAACACCACGATGCCCATGATGAACGTGAACACGACGTTCCCCAGAAGCTTGCCCAGGTAGATCACGGCCCGATCGACGGGGCACAGCAGGAGCCCCTGCAGACAATCGTTCTCCTTCTCCGACGCGAACGAGCGGTTTAGCCCCAAGATGCCCGCGAAGATGAAGGCCGCCCACAACACCCCCGGCTTCACCAGGTTCTCTTCGCGCAGACCCGGCTCGATGCCGAAGTTGAAGATCAGGATGACCAAGAAGCCGAACAGAAGCATGGAGAAGACCGTCTCGCGGGCCCGCAACTCGGCGATGATGTCCTTCTGGGCGATGGCCCACGAGCGGCTCAGGAATCCCATCGGTAGTCCTTGCCCACGTGCTCGAAGTAGGCCTCTTCAAAGGTGCCGCGATCGATCGCGCCGATCGGCTCCTTGAAGACCAGGCGACCCCGAACCTGGATGGCGACGTCGTCGCACATCTCGAGGCCTTGGTCGATGTTGTGGGTGGTCAGCACGATCGTGCGGTCTCTCGTGTGGAGGGTCTCGAGCACGCCTCGGAGCATGCGGGAGGCGTGCTGATCGAGGCCCGTGTAGGGCTCGTCCAGGAACATGATGTCGGGATCGTGCAGGAGAGCGCGGGCGATGGAGAGCCGCTGCTGCATGCCGCGCGAATAGCCGGAGACCCGGTCGTCCATGCGGCCGGCAAGGCCCACCTCAGTGAGGAGGTCCATCGCCCTCGTGCGAGGATCGGCGAGACCGTACATGCGCCCGAAGAACAGAAGGTTCTCAAGGGCGGTGAGATGCGCGTAGAGATAGGTGTTATGCGAGATCAAGCCGATGCGGTGTCGCAGGAGATCGGCCCGAGCCGCCACGTCCACGCCCCCCACCGAGACCGACCCCTCGCTGGGCTTGAGCTGGGTGGAGAGCACCCTGATGAGGGTGGTCTTACCTGCTCCGTTAGGTCCGAAAATGGTGAGGAATCGCCCCTTGGCGAGAGTCAGGTCGAGCCCGCGGAGCGCCGGGAAGTGGCCGAAGTACTTCCAGAGCCCCCGCACCTCGATCGCGGGTTCGGGGGCGTGCGTCATCGGCTCAACGCCGGTGCGGGCGTCGGTCGGGGAGCTCAGTCCTGAACCTCCGCGCCGCAGGAGGCGCAGAAGCGTTGCCCGGGCTTCAGAGTCTCGCCGCACTCCGCACAGGCGGGGGCGGCCCCCGCCTTCTGCCCCCCGACCTTCCCCTTCCGGGAACCGGCAGCGCCACTCGCACCGCGGTCGCGAGCGTCGATAGCGGCGAGGATCTCTAGGGCGTCGGCACGATAGCGGGCGTCGAGTTCATGGAAGTCGCCCTCCGACAGCTTGCCGGTCTTGAAGTCGAACTCGAGCTCCTTGAGCGCGGAGTAGGTGGACTCCTTGCGTCGCAGCAGGACCTCGAGGTCCTCCGGAAGGTCGAAGGTCTCATCATCACCGAGCTGCTCTCTCAACAGCGGGTAGGCGATGAAGCCAACCGCCAGAAGCGCGAGCACCACTCCGAACAGGGTACCTATCACGTCATTCGCTCCTTACCAGACGGACGCCCGCAGTGGCACCGTCTGCGACTCGCGAGGATCAATCGAAGTCACGCAGTTCATCATTGAGGCGACGGGCGATCGGATCGTTCGGATCGGGCAGCTCGAGAGCCGTCGCGCCTTCGGCAGGTACTGTCTCTTCGTCGCGCCGCGCCGACCACATACCGATGAGGAAGTATATCGCCACGGCGCCCACGATCAGTCCCACGAAGGGCATGACCCACCCGATCACGTTGAAACCCGTCTTCGTGGGCGCCGCCAGCACCACCTCGCCATACTGGGAGACGTAGTACTGGACCAACTCGTCCGAGGTCTTGCCCTTGACGAGTTGTTCGTCGATGAAGGCCTTGGCCGGCACCCCCCATCCGCAATTCTGGTGGGGGCAGTTCGTGAGCACCGCGCCACAGCCGCACTGACAGATGATCTTGTCGCTCACGGAAGAGCGGGGCGGCGTCGCGGCGAAGGCCACCGACGGCACCAGCACGGCCACCGCTACAGCCATCAATACGATGAAGCGTAGAGGTGCCCGCCGCCGACGACCCCGTGATCCCTTGTCTACAGAGTCGGGCGTCGCAGCCACACGCACCGGAAACTCAGATCTCATGGAGTCTCGCCTGCCTTTCGTAGCGGGCGGCCAGACGGAGAGAGTCCCGGCGGTCGGGCCAGATCGCGAGCAGGCCGCCGAGGACCATCACTATCCCCCCGATCCAGAGCCAGCTGACCAGCGGGTTGATGTCCACCTGCATATTGACTTCGCCGGTCTCGGCGGAGTAGTCGAGCATCATCACATACACATCGCGCGACAGCGTGGAGATGCGGTCGATGCGCGTCCAAGGTTGATCCTTGGCGAAGTAGTACTCGCGGATCGGGTACACCACCCCGACGTCTTTGCCGTCCTTCTTCACGCTGAAGGTGGCGCGGCCCACCTGCTTCTCGTCGGTGCTGTAGGTCTCCATGCTGTCGTAGGTGAGCGAGTAGGCGCCCACGGAGATGGTGTCGCCCTTGTTGAGGTTTTGCGACGCCTCCTGCTTGAAGGCGTACGAGCCGGTGACGCCGACCAGCAAGAGTATCACCCCGACATGCACGGTATAGCCTCCGTAGCGGCGCTTGTTGCGCCAGACCAGGGAGCCCAGAGCCCTGACGATGTTCTCGCCGCTCATCTCCCTGCGCACCCAGGCGCCTCTCCCGAACTCCACCAGGATCGCGGAGAGCACGAAGGCGGAGAGACTGAAACTGATGATTGCGTACACGTGCCTCATGCCCAGTGCGACCAGCAGCACCGCTGCGATCGCCCCAACGGCGGCCGGATACATGAAGTTCTTGCCGAGATTGGCCAAGGTGGCCCTCCGCCAGGCGATCAGCGGACAAATACCCGTAACGAACATGAGTACCAGGCCGATCGGAGCCATGACCTGGTCGAAGAAGGGCGGGCCCACGGTCACCTTGTTGCCGGTCACAGCCTCGCTGATGATGGGGAAGAGCACGCCCCAGAGCACCGTGAACGCCATCCCCACCAGGATCAGGTTGTTGAGCAAGAAGCTGGACTCGCGAGAGACGAAGCTGTCGAGCTCATTGCGCGACTTGAGCAGGTCGAGGCGACTGAACAACAGGTTCAGCGAGAAGACCAAGATGAGCCCCAGGAAACCGATGAAAAAGGGCCCCAGACTGCTCTGACCGAAGCTGTGCACCGAACTGATCACACCCGAGCGGGTGAGGAACGTGCCGAAAATCGTCAGGCAGAAGGTAAGAATGATCAAGATGATGTTCCACACCTTGAGCATGTCCTTCTTCTCTTGGATCATCACCGAGTGCAGGAATGCGGTGCCGGTGAGCCAGGGCATGAACGAGGCGTTCTCCACCGGATCCCAGGCCCAGTAGCCACCCCAGCCGAGTGTCACGTAGGCCCACCAGGCTCCGACGATGTTGCCGATGGTGAGAAAGATCCACGCGATGATGGTCCAGCGACGCGTGGAGCGGATCCAGAAGTCACCCAACCGCTTGGTGATGAGCGCCCCCATGGCGAAGGCGAAGGGGATCGAGAAGCCCACGTAGCCCAGGTAGAGGGTGACCGGGTGGATCACCATCCCTGGATTCTCGAGCATCGGGTTGAGGCCTTCGCCGTTGGCGGGACCGCCGCCCGGAATCACCGCGAACGGGTTCGATCCCGCTGACGTGGTGAGCAGGATCGTGAAGAACAGGCCCACCACCATCAACACCGAGATCACGTAGGGCAGGATCTCTCGGTTCTTGTGACGGTTCTGATAGACAGCGATGGCTGCGAAGACGCCCAGCAGCAGCACCCACAGCAGCATCGATCCCGAATTGCCCGCCCAAAAGGCCGAGACAGTATAGAACCACGAGAGTTCGCGCGAGGTGTAGCTCGCCACGTACTCGTTGCTGAAGTCGCGGGTGATGAGAGCATAGAAAAGAGCCGCGCTGGCGACGATCGCGACCCCGGCAAACGCGTACGTCGCGTTCTCCGCACTCTTGATCCACTCCCGACGCCCTGTCCGCACGCCGATCAACGGTGCGACGACTCCATACGCAGCGATCATGAGGCCGAGCAGAAGCGCGGTATACCCCACCTGATTCATGCGGAACAACCCTCCGTTGGTCTTCTGGGCGTGGCTTCTAGTTGTTCGATGTGGAAGTCTCGCCGGTGGCGTCGGCCCCCGTGCGCTCGTACTTCGTGGGGCACTTGGCCATCATGAAGTCGGCGGCGAAAGTGCCGTCCTTGAGCAGGTCGCCTTCCACCACGACTTCGATAGGAGTCGCCGGGTCGTCCTTGAAGCTGTCGGGCACCACTCCGGTGAACTCCACATACAGGGTGCTCTCGGGAACGGCCTTGTCGTAGATCTCGAAGCGGATGGGGTCTCCGATGCCGCCCTTCTCGAGCGTTCCGTTGAGCAGGTCGCCGGCGACCCGCACGTTCACGGCCTCGCCGTTGGCCAATGCCTCGGTGACGGTGTAGTAGTAGACCATGTTCTCCCTGATGGCGAAGAAGGCCAGAGATGCGATCGCGCCGACAACGACGAGACCGCCGATCAGGAACTTCAGCTTCTTGCTGCCCATGTCGCCAGTCCTTCCTGGTTCATCAGTGCGGCCGCACAAGGTCGCGCGCCCACCACGATCGATCCGATCAATACAGGAGACGCTTCAGGCCTACCCCGGACAGAACCGTGTTGGTGATCTTCTCCGGGAACAGGCCGTCGGGGCATTTTATCAGAACCTCTGTGGCCTCGAGGCCCCTCCCGGACTCCATCGAGCCCCGCACCACCGCCTCCTCATGTGCCCTCAGACGTTCGGGGAAGGGTCCGGTGTAGCGCACTTCGAGCGTCTCTCCGCTCTCACCTTCGAGCACGAAGCGAGCCGCGCCGCCTTCCTGCACGACGCTGTCGGCTGCCACGCGACCACCGACACGGATGTCCGCGGCCGCGCCACCGGCATTGGCTTCCTCGACGGTGCGATAGAAATCGCCGCCCACGGAGACGAAGAGCGCCAACCACACCGCGGCCGCCACCCCCGCGATGATCGCAGCAGCGACCTTCAGGGTCCGTGACGTGAGCTTCCGAGGACCACGGGGGGCCACGACCGCGCTCATCTCTCCTCCTTGTGCACCGCTATACCTCCGTAGTGCGACGTCGCGGCAATCTCAGCCATTCGAGACCTTCCCGGACGCCCCGCTAATCAGCGCGCCGAGGGACGCCTCGGCCTGCTCCGGATCTACCGCCAGCCAATACAGGTCCTTCTCGATCAAGAAGTAGTAGTGGGTCTGGCCCATCCCGTCAAGGGCATACCCCTCGACCGCCTGGCCCTCGATGGGCCTCAGACCCGTGAATGGCGAGCCGCCCGCGGAGATACGGTCCGTCATTCGCCGAAAGAGCTCCTGGGCCGAGTCGATGCTAGGGCAGCGACTGACCCAGATCGTCGCGTGGGGTTGGCCTCCACCCTCGCCCCCGTACTGACCGACCCAGGCCGCCGTGATCCCATCCCCCAGCGACTTGCCGTGCAGCTGTTCGACCTGCACAAGCGCCGCCTCACCTGTCACCGATGTGCTCAGACCCCACTCCCCCAGTCTGGAGGGAAGGAGGTCGGCTTCCGCGGACGTCGCGCCACCCGCCCCGGAGTCTCCCGGGGCGTCGGCCGGAGTGTCCGAGGCCGCCATATCCATACCCGGCATCGTCTGGTCACCGTGCGGGTTCAGCACGTTTCCGTAGAAGGACCAGACGCCCGCGGCGAGCAGCACCGCGAGGAAGACGAGCGTGATCAGATGACGGGGCCTCACCGCGGCATCCTCCAACGGCTCACGCTACGCCGGCTCACGCTACGCCTGGTCATCCCCGCACTCAGGGCAGAAACGGTCCTGGCGGCGCAATTGCGTTCCGCACGACACGCAGAACTTGCTCTTGGCATCAGCGTCGGAGGCGCCGCCTCCCGTGTCGGCCTTCCGCCGAGGTGCGACCGGTCCGCCCGAAGCACGCTGGTCACGGGACACGTGGGCCCGAGTCGAGCGGGCGCCCGAAGAACGATTCCGTCCGTTCGACGTCGCCGCTGCGGGCCGGAAGGCCTTGTAGCCTCCGAAGACGAGCGTGGCAAAAGCCAGCGCCGCCAGAACGATGAACAGCGCGCGGTTGTTGCCGCCGCCTCCGGCCGCCGACGTAGTGCCGGGCTGCGCGGACGCGTTGTCGTCCTTCTGCACGGAGGGGTCGTTGTCGACCTTGTTGTACGCGACCTTGACTGTGAACGGCTCGCCGACGGGCAGGTCGGGGTAGTCTTGCGAGTAGTACTTGAGGCCCTCCGAGTCGGTCGTGACTTGGCTCAGAGCCGGGTCCAGAGTGAAGCCCGTCGAGCGCAACGGCTGCTGCACCTCGATGGTCGTGTTGGCTGCGGCGAGCCCGGGGCGCAGCACGAAGTCGAAGGCGCGGGCTTCCGTTCCGGCGGGAAACGCATCGTAGTAGTACTCGAAGAAGATCTTGTGCTGCGCCTCCACCTTGTACGTGAGCGCCTGATAGTCGCCCTTGTCGACGAGCGTGTAGGGCTTGCAGGCGTGGCCGCCTCCTGAGTCGACCTCGCACGCCATGCCGATTTCAGCGCCCTTCGGGATGTTGTACGTCACGTCGACGGGGAGTTGCACACTGGGATCGAGGTCGGCTTGATAGATCACCAACACCCGCGGGTCGTCGTATTCAGGCCACACGGACACCTTCATCTGAGTGGCCGTGATCTCGGCGGCCTGCGCCGGCGTGGCCGTTGCTCCCCACGCGATCACCAGGGCTACGGCGAGCAGCGACATCAAGAGGACCGTCCGCAAACCGAGGCGGCCCTCCCGCATGCCGAGCGCGGCGACCCGTGATCTACCCTGATTCTCCATGTCTCTACTGCTCATATGGCTCCCCTTGGAACGATCCGCTACGGCTGCGAGAGTCGACGGTCCTCAGAAGTGCCGTTCCGGCACCCCGGCAACGCGTTGAGCGTGTTTGTGAAGACCCGCGCGTACTGTTGGCGCATATTACTACGCCATGTAGTAGCTGTCAACCGGCGGTCTCACTCGCTCAGGAATCGCGCGCAGCGCCGCACTCCGAGCAGAAGCGGTCCTTCTTGGAGAGCCGTCCTCCGCACTCGGTGCAGAATCGAGCGGGGCCGCCGACATTCTCCGCCGAGTCGTTCCGAGCCTGCCTGGTAGTGGAGCGGGAAGAAGTGGGTCCGCCCTTGGTGGAGGTCCGGTCCGTGCCGCGGCCCGAACGCGAGGCGGGGCGCTGCGACGGCAGCCTGCCCGCACCGGCAATGGGCTGCTTGCGGATGAACAGACGGTACACGATGATGCCGCCGATCGCGACAACCAGTACGACCAGAAGGACCAACAGGTAGCTGCTGCTGCGCTGTTGGCCGGGATCACTTTCGGGGGCGGCGGAGGACACCGACGGGTCGGCGCTGGTCTTCGTGTAATCGACCTGCGTCTGGAAGATATCTCCGGCCTTCACGCCCGAGACGCTCCCGTAATGGAAGGTGAACCCCTCCGCGTCGGTGGTCGACTGGTCCAGGACCGCTCCGGCGGAGAAGTCTGAGGCCGCAAGGGGCTGCTGCACCTCCACGTAGAGTTCGCCCACGTCCGCGGGCGCCTGGAACTGCACCGGGAACGACTTGGCCCCGGGGCCGCCCACGCCCGGGTCGTAGTAGTACTCGAAGCGAAGCACGGGGCGCTTGGGCACGGTGACCGTGACGGCGTCCATTACCTCGCCCGGCACGATGACGGGTGTCCCGAGGGTGTAGTCGAAGGCGCCGGTCTCATCGATCTCGGCGATTCCCGCGAGCCGGGCGCCGCGCGGCACGAAGAAGGTGAGGGTGTAGGGGAAGACGGTCGTCGCGGGCAGCGTGACGTCAAGAAGCACGAGTACGTCGCCCGTGTCGTACTCCGGCCAGAACTGCACACCCATCTGAGCGGCAAGAAGCCCGGGATTGGGCGGCTCGAAGCCTTCGGGGGCGGGGATCAGGCCCGACACCGGTGCATCCGCGGCCGAGGTCGTGACGGTTGACGCGGTCGCATCAGCCGGTGCATCCGTGGTGGTGGTCGCGGCGTGAGCCAGGCCCCCGAACAGGAGCAGCGCCATCGCCATCGCCGTCGTGACGACGAAGAACTTCCCTAGCGTGTGGGGCCACGCGCGCAGCCGTGGCTTCGAAGTGGCGGAGTCATACATTGAGAAGGGCTCCTGTCGCTCGGTTATCTACGCGGGCGCCGATCGCGGCGGCGGCGGCTGCTGTGCTTCTTAGGCGTTCGGGGGCTCTTGCCAGACTGCGACGATCTGCCGGCGCCCCGGTGACCCGGTCCGGCGCCCGCTCCCGACCTCGCGCCGGCCGAAGTAACTCCGCCGGCGGGGAATCCGGTCGCCCGATGCGACTCGAGCCACCAGGCGATCGCGATGCCCCCCGCGAACAGGGCGACGCTTATCCATTGGGCCTGAGTGAGTCCAAGCGCCACGGGCTGGTTCGTGCGCGCGAACTCGACGACGAACCGCTCGACGCCGGCTAGGGCTAGGTATGCCCAGAAGAGGGAGCCCGCCCTTACCAACCGAGGTCGCAGGAGCAGAAGGAGAACGGCCAGTATCGCCAGAGACATCAGGCTCTCGTAGATCTGAGTGGGGTGCACGAGCTGCGTGGTGGGCGGCGAGCCTTTCGGAAAGGACATCGCCCACGGCAGGTCGGTCGGCACCCCGTAGTCGTC
>DASRMJ010000299.1:0-4560 GCA_035647995.1 Thermoleophilia bacterium
GGGCTACCAGGTGGTCGTCCGGGAGATCAACGGCCAATTCCTGAAGGCGGGGCTCGGCAAGATCGAGAAGACGCTCGGCGGCGCGGTGGCCAAGGGGAAGATGGCCGAGGCCGAGATGCAGGCGATCCTGGGCCGCGTCAAGGGCACGACCACGCTCCAAGACTTCGGCGGCTGCGACCTCGTCATCGAGGCGGCCATCGAGAACCTGGACGAAAAGAAGAAGGTCTTCACAGAGCTCGACGCCGTCTGTCCCCCCCACGCCATCCTCTCCAGCAACACGTCCTCGATCCCGATCATCGCCATGGCGACGGCGACAAAGCGCCCGGAGCAGGTCCTGGGGCTGCACTTCTTCAACCCGGTGCCGGTCATGAAGCTCCTGGAGATCATCCGCACGATCAAGACGAGCGAGGAGACCATCGCCACGGCACGCGCCTTCTCGGACAAGATCGGAAAGCAGTCGATCCTCGCCAAGGACCGGGCGGGGTTCATCGTGAACCTGCTCCTCATCCCCTACCTCTTGGAAGCGATCCGCGCCTACGAGATGGGCCTGGCCACCGTGGAGGACATCGACAACGGCATGATGCTCGGCTGCGCGCACCCCATGGGGCCGCTGACGCTCCTAGACTTCGTGGGCCTCGACACGACCTACTACATCGCCAACATCATGTTTGACGAGTTCAAGGACCCCAAGTACGCTGCGCCGCCGCTCCTGAAGCAGATGGTGACGGCCGGCTATCTGGGCAAGAAGAGCGGGCGCGGTTTCTACGACTACACGAAGGGGTGAGCTATGACCTATGAGAACATCCTCCTGGATCGGGAAGAGGACATTGCACTCCTCACCTTCAACCGGCCCAAGGCGTTGAATGCCTTGAACGCCGCCACGATCTGCGAGCTCGACGCCGCGCTCGACGAGGTGGCGGCCGACGACTCGATCAAGGCGCTCGTGATCACGGGAACAGGCGACAAGGCCTTCGTGGCCGGGGCCGACATCACCGAAATCCGCGCGCTGCCCTCCGCCAAGGCGGGCCTCGACATGTGCCGGCGGGGGCAGGCGGCCTTCTTCAAGGTGGAGAAGCTCGACAAGCCCGTCATCATCGCCATCAACGGCTTCGCCCTGGGCGGAGGCTGCGAGCTCGCCATGACCGGCGACGTGCGGATCGCCGCCGACACGGCGAGGCTCGGCCAGCCCGAGATCAACCTCGGGATCATCCCCGGGTACGGCGGCACCCAGCGCCTGCCGCGGCTGGTGGGCAAGAGCGCGGCGAAGCTCCTCATCTACACCGGCGACCTGATCACGGCCGACGAGGCCCTGCGCATCGGCCTGGTGGACAAGGTCGTGCCGGCCTCCGAGGTCCTCGCCACCGCGAAGGCCCTGGCCAAGCAACTCGCGGCCAAGGCGCCCGTGGCGCTCGCCCTTTGCAAGCGCTCGATCGAGCTCGGCCTGGAGGTCGACATCGAGCGGGGCTGCGCCATCGAGGCCGAGAACTTCGGGGTGTGCTGCGCCACCGAGGACAAGGCGGAGGGCACCGCCGCCTTCGTGGAGAAGAGGAAGCCGGTCTTCAAGGGGCAGTGAGGGAGAAAGGAGCCACGATGGCCGCCACGCGGACTCTCCTGACCGCCGAGGACAAGGCGAAGTACGACCGCCTCACCCCAGAGAGCGTCGTCTTCCTGCGGTCCCGAAACAACAAGGCCAACCGGTGGGTCATCGCCGACCTCCTCCGGCGTTCCCGCTACCACTTCCCGAACAAGACGGCGCTCGTCTTCGGCGACCGGAGCCTCACCTACTCCGAGCTGGACGACGAGTGCAACCGCGTCGCCAACGCCCTCCTGGACCTGGATCTCCAGAAGTACGACCGGGTCGCCATCCTCGCCCACAACACGCTGCACCACGTGCTCACCTGGTTCGGCACCGCCAAGGCGGGGGGCGTGTACCTGGCCATCAACTACCTCCTGCGCGGCAAGGACATCTCCTACTCGATCAACCACTCCGAGGCGAAGATCTTCATCGTGGAGGACGTGCTCTACGACCTCGTGAAGGACGTGCTCGACGAGATGCCGACCGTCAAGACCTGGATCTGGTCGAACCAGGGAGGCGGTAAGCCGGCCCTCCCCGGCTTCTCGGACTTCGACGAGTGGGTTCGCCGGTACCCGGCCGACGAGCCCGACACGGTGCTCCACATCGAGGACCCCGTGCAGATGACCTACACGAGCGGCACCGAGTCGCTGCCCAAGGGCGTGATCATCGGCAACCAGGCCCTCATGGCCCAGTACATGGGGTGCATCGTGGACGGCCGGTACGACTCGGACGACATCAACGTCAACGCCTTGCCCATCTACCACTGCGCCCAGCGCGACGTGTTCATGAACCCGATCTTCTGGCTCGGGGGTACGAACGTTCTCATGAGCCCGGACCTGGGGATGATCCTCAAGAACATCGAGGCGTATCGGGCGACGATGTTCTTCGCGCCGCCCACGGTTTGGATCGGGCTCCTTCGCCACCCGGACTTCGGGAAGCACGACCTCTCCAGCCTCACCAAGTGCTACTACGGCGCCTCGATCATGCCCGTGGAGATCCTCCGCGAGATCATCGAGAAGTTCCCCAAGGCAAAGATCTACAACTACTACGGCCAGACCGAGCTCGCCCCTTACCACACGATCCTGAAGGCCGAGGACGCCCTCACCAAGCTCGGGTCAGCCGGCATGGCAGGCCTCAACATGGAGACCCGCCTCGCGGACGACGACGGCGCCGAGATCACCGACGTAAACGTGCCGGGCGAGATCTGCGGCCGCGGCCCCCACGCGATGATGCTCTACTTCAAGGACCCGGAGAAGACCGAGGCCGCCATGAAGGGCGGCTGGTTCCACTCGGGCGACCTGGGCGTGCTCGACGAGGACCGCTACATCGCGGTGGTGGACCGCAAGAAGGACATGATCAAGACCGGGGGCGAAAACGTGGCCACCCGGGAGGTGGAGGAGACCATCTACCTGGACAAGCGCGTCCAGGAGGTGGCCGTCGTCGGCGTCTTCCACCCCAAGTGGGTCGAGGCCGTCATCGCCCTCGTGGTGCCCAAGGCCGGCCAGGAGCTCAAGGAGGAGGAGATCGCGGCCCTGTGCCAGAAACACCTGGCGCCCTTCAAGGTGCCGAAGAAGGTCCTAATCGTCGACGCCCTGCCGAAGACCCCCACAGGGAAGATCCTCAAGAGGGAGATGCGGCAGACCTACGACGATCTGTTTCGGTGAGCGATCAGCGATCACTGATCACTGACCACTGACAACCAGGAGGCCCGGCATGCCCGCGAAGCTCATCGAGAAGACCCCCTCGGCCTACGCCTACCCGCTCCTGATCAAGCATCTGCTCCACGCCCCGCTGGCTCACTCTCCGAACCAGGAGATCGTCTACCGAGACCTGGTGCGTTACACCTACCGGGAGTTCGGCCAGCGGCTCGGCCGGCTGGCCAACGGGCTGGCGAGCCTGGGGGTGAAGCCGGGGGACACGGTCGCCGTCATGGACTGGGACAGCCACCGGTACCTGGAGTGCTTCTTCGCGGTACCCATGATGGGGGCGATCCTCCACACCGTGAACGTGCGCCTGTCCCCCGAGCAGCTCATCCACACGATCAACCACACGGAGGACGACGTCATCCTCGTGAACGCGGAGTTCCTCCCGGTGCTCGAGCAGATCCGAGACCGCCTCGAGACCGTGAAGCAGTTCGTGGTCCTCAGCGACGCGAAGGAGCCGCCCACGACGACCGTGCCGCTCGCCGCCGAGTACGAGGAGCTCCTGGCCCGAAGCCCTGCGTCGTACGACTTCCCGGACCTGGATGAGAACACGCGCGCCACGACCTTCTACACGACCGGAACGACCGGGTTCCCCAAGGGGGTGTACTTCAGCCACCGTCAGCTCGTCCTCCACACCCTGGCCGGTCTCGGGGCGATGGGCTCGTCGCCCGAGCAGGGAAGGTTCCACCGGGGCGACGTCTACATGCCCATCACCCCCATGTTCCACGTCCACGCCTGGGGCGTCCCGTACATGGCGACGCTCATGGGCGTGAAGCAGGTCTACCCGGGCCGCTACGACCCGGCCGTGCTCCTGGGCCTGGTGCAGAAGGAGAAGGTCACCTTCTCCCACTGCGTGCCCACGATCCTCCACATGATCTTGGGGAGCCCGGCGATCCAGCAGACCGACCTCTCGAAGTGGAAGGTGATCATCGGGGGCTCCACCCTGCCCAAGGCGCTGTGCAAGGCGGCGCTCGCCAAGGGCATCGACATCTTCACAGGCTACGGCATGTCCGAGACCTGCCCGGTCCTCACCCTGGCGCACCTGTCCCCCGAGATGGTGGACCTGGACGAGGAGCGCGAAGTGGAGATCCGCTGCAAGACCGGCCGGCCGCTGCCGCTGGTGGATCTGCGGATCGTCGACGAGACCATGGGCGACGTCCCCCACGACGGCAAGGCCACGGGGGAGATCGTCGTGCGCGCCCCCTGGCTCACCCAGGGCTACCTCAAGGACGCCCGCAACTCCGAGGCGCTCTGGGCGGGGGAGTATCTCCACACGGGGGA
>DASRMJ010000300.1:0-17682 GCA_035647995.1 Thermoleophilia bacterium
CGCCCTCTCCTTGGGAGGACTGTTCGCCGGTTGGTTCACTCCCACCGAGGCTGGGGCCGTGGGGGCCGCCGGTGTGTTCGTCATCGGCGTCGTGGAGCGGCGCCTAGGCTACACGCAGATCCGCAGGGCGCTCGCCGACACCACACGGACCTCGGCCATGATCCTGCTGCTCTTGGCAGGCGCCACCATCTTCGGCCGCCTCATCGCGGTGAGCCGCATCCCCTTCGAACTCGCGGAGATGCTCAGCTCACTGCCCGTTCCCGCGTTCGTCATCATGGGGTTGATCCTCTTCATCCACCTGATCCTGGGCATGTTCATCGACGCCATGGCCATGATCCTGCTCACCATCCCCATCTTCTACCCGCTGGCTGTGAACACCCTGGGATACGACCCCATCTGGTTCGGCGTCATCATCGTGTTCGTGGTCGCCATGGGTGTGATCACTCCCCCGGTGGGCATCAACGTCTACGTCGTCGAAGGAGTAGCCGATGGGGTGCGCACGCCGACCATCTTCAAGGGCATCTGGCCCTTCCTCATGGCCATCATCGTCGGTATCGTGCTGCTGATGCTCTTCCCGCAGATCGCGACGTTCCTGCCGCAACTGATGGGATAGACTTGGTCCACGTAGAGACTTGGTTCGAGTAGAGGCGGCTTGATCCTGCGCCGCCGGGCGCGGCGCAGATCGGCTGAGCGAGAGACGGTGAGGCGATGAGCGAGACGAGGTCCGACATTCGGTGCCTGGTGCCCGACGGCGTGACGAGCACTGTCTGCATGCAGTGCCCTTGGGGTTGCGGCATCAACGTGCACATCGAGAAGGGCGCCATCGCCCGCATCTCGGGCAACAAGAACCACCCGTTCAGCAATGGGACCGTGTGCCCGAAAGGCACGGCCGCCGGTGAGGTGCTGACCAACCCCCGGCGGATCACGAGCCCCATGCGCAGAACGGAGAGCGGCTGGGAGCCCATATCCTGGGACTCCGCCTACGAGATCCTCGTGGAGCAACTCACGCGCGTCAGAGACGAATACGGGCCTAAGGCGCTGGCCGTGGCCATCGGGATGCCGGTGCTCCTCGGCGGAAACTCCACGGTGAGCTTCCTGCGACGCTTCTGCGACATCTACGGCACGCCGAACTGCTTCTCGGTGGAGAGCATCTGCTTCCGCTGTCAGATCATCGCGCGGATCCTCACCCTCGGGGCATACGAGGTGCCCGACATCACGAACTCGGCCTGCGTGCTGGTGTGGGGCAACAACCCGCAGGCTTCCGCACCGCCGGCGGCTGCGCGCATCCGCGAGGCACTCGAGAAGGGCGCGAAGCTCATCGTCATCGATCCGCGCGCCACCGAGTTCGCGGCGCAGGCAGACGTCCACCTTCAGGTGCGCCCGGGCACGGACACGGCGCTCGCCCTGAGCATGATCGACGTGATGGCGACCGAGGGGCTCATCGACCGCGAGTTCGTCGCGGCCTGGACCGTCGGGATGGACGAACTGGCGGAGGTCGCCTCGGACTACCCGCCCACGCGGGCGGCCGAGATCACCGGCGTGCCGGCGGAGAAGATAGTGCAGGCCGCTCGGATGTTCGCCGGGGCTGCGTCCGCGTGCATCGTGCAGGGCACCAACTCTCTCGACCAGCACGCCACGGGCCTGCAGAACTCACGCTGCGTGGCCATACTCCAGGCCATCACCGGCAACATCGACAACCCCGGCGGGTTCGTCAGCACCTCGAAGGTGCGCCTCAACCCGATCCGCCTGCCCGAACTGATGGAGGGCCAGCCGCTCGGCGCCGACCGCTACCCCCTCTTCAACGAGGTGTGGGGCCGCAACTTCGGCGAAGGCCAGGCCATGCTGCTGGCCGACACCATCCTGAGCGGAGATCCCTATCCCATCAAGGCCATGATCGTCTCCGCCTCGAACCCTGTGATCACCTGGCCGGGGGGACGGAAGCTCGAGAGGGCGATGGAGAGCCTCGACTTCCTGGCAGTCATGGACCTGTACATGACCCCCACCGCGGAGAAGGCCCACCTCTTCCTGCCGGCGGCGACCTTCATGGAGCGCGTAGAACTCTGCGACTACTACGGCACGCTGCAGGCCGTGCCGTATGTGGCCATGCGTCGGAAGATGTTCCAGGTGGGCGAAGCGATCTCCGACGTCGACTTCTGGATCGAACTCGGCAAGCGCATGGGGTATGGAGAACTCCTACCGTGGTCCGACGCCAAGGAGGCTCTCGACTACGCCCTGGAACCGTCGGGCTTCACCCTCGCGGACCTCGACCGGTCGCCCGACGGAGGCATGCCCTTCGGTTCCGTGCGGCTCGGCCACTACCTGAAGAAGGGCGGCTTCGCGACCCCCTCGGGCAAGATCGAGCTGGCCTCGGCCACCCTGCGCGATCTGGGTCACGATGCGGTCCCACGCCATAGGGACTCGCCTGAGGGGCCCGACAGCTTCATGACGGCGGCGGACTCTGCGACCGCCGGCGGCGATGCGGCGCCCGCGGGCGGCCCGGCCGCCGGCGCCGCCGCACCCAGCCGAGAGCCGGCCTTCCCGCTGGTGCTCACCACGGGGGCGCGTCTGCTCCAGTACCTTCACTCGGGACACCGCGACATAGAGCGGCTGGCCAAGCGTGGGCGCTACCCGCAGGCCGAACTCCACCCCGATACAGCGCGCCGATACGGCATCGAGGATGACGTGGCCGTGGAGATCGAGACTCGACACGGGACGGTGCAGATGCGCGCCCGCGTCACCGAGGCGATTTTGCCCGGGGTGGTGAGCCTGCCCCACGGATGGAACGACGCGAGCGTCAACGACCTCACCGACGACTATCAGGGCGACCCTATCACCGGCTACCCGATCCTCAAGTCGAAGGCCTGCCGGATCCGGGCCGTCGCTGCCGTCGCGGAGTAGGGGCGACGGGGCAGGCGGCAGTCACCGAGCAGGGGCGGCCACCGAGTAGGCGGCTCCCCAGCGGCGAAGGGCGCCGTCGCTGCTCAGATCTAGACCGCCAGCCTACCCGCTTTGAACGCCTTGATGTACTCGAGACAAAAGCGATCTCTGCCCGCGAGGGCTTCGGCCGCGTAGATGAGAGCCACCAGTGTCCGGTCGAGCGGGTCCACGATCACGGCGTCGAGCCCACTCATGATGCTGAGGACCGCGAACGCACGATTCACGTGGCGCCGCTCGGGCAACCCGTACGACACGTTGCTGAGACCCGACACAAAGTGCAGGCCGGGGAAACGTCGCCCAAGGTCTTCGATCAGCTCCAGGGACTCCGCGATGGAGGCGGGGCTGGTGCTGAGCGCCCGCACCAGCGGGTCGAAGTAGATCGCGTCAAGTGATACTCCGTCGGCGAGGAGGCGCTTCACGAGCACCGTCCCCACCTCGAGCGCGCTCTGCCTATCCTGGGGGATGCCCCCATCGTCCATGCCGAGCGCCACGACGCCCGCCCCATAGTCGAGCGCCAGTGGAAGAACGGCGCGGTAGCGCTCCGACTCGCCACTGATGGAGTTGATGAGAGGCCGGCCCTGGTGGACCGCCAGCCCGGCCGCCAGCGCCGCGGGGTTGGCGCTGTCGATGCACAGAGGCAGCTCGACGGCCGCCTGGGCCGCCTGCACCATCCACGCCAGCGCCGCGGGTTCCTCCGCCGCCGTGATCGAGCCACAATTGACGTCGAGAAGATGGGCCCCGGCGTCGCGCTGCGCCTCAGCTTCGGCCGCAACGACCCCGGCGTCGCGGGTCTCCACTGCAGCCTGCAGGCCGGCGCGCGTGGTGTTGAGGCGCTCTCCGATCAACAACATCCGAGGCTACCCGTAGATCTTCTTGCAGAGTTCCACTCCCGCGACGGCGTCCGGAGCGTAGAAGTCAGCTCCGGCGAACTCGCGCACCTGCTCGTTGATGGGTGCCCCACCGATGACGATCTCCACCTGGTCGCGCAGCCCGCTGCGCTCGAACGTCTCCACCACGTTCTTCATCTCAGGATAGGTCACGTTGAGAAGGGCGCTCAAGCACACCGCCTTGGCACCGCCCTCACGCACCGCCTCCACGAACTTGTCGGCGGGCACGTCGACGCCCATGTCCACCACGTCGAAACCGGACCCACGCAGGAGCGTTGCCACGATGTTCTTGCCGATGTCGTGGATGTCGCCCTTGACCGTCCCGATGACCACGCATCCCCCTCGCTCGGCTTCGTCCCCCTCGAGCAACAGCGGCTCGAGCCGAAGCATGACCCCCTTCAAGATCTCGGCGGAGAAGATGAGCTGACTGATGAAGTACTCGTCCTCGGCGAAGAGGCGGCCGACCGCGACCATGCCGTCGTTCAGATGGGTCACCAGCTCCAAGGGGGATGTTCCCCGCTCGAGCTCCTCGTCGATCAGCCGGTTGACCGTTGGTTCGTCGAGATCGCGCAGCGCCTGCGCTATTGGATGCATTCGTACGCCCCCCGTTTCCATCACATCGTCCATTGCCAGAGCCACGCGTACGCCATGGCTTCGAGATCATCCCAGGGCCTCTGGATAAGGCGCTCGTCCCCTGGGACGGCCCCTCCCAACTCCTGCTTCTTCGCCGTCCAAGGAGTCATCTTCTTGGGATAGTCGAACGCATCCACGATGGTGGGCCCGACCGTCTGTTTGGGCATGGGTCTGAGGCTCGCGTCGTACGTTCCGAACTCGAGCGTCGCTTCGATCATCGCTCGGTAGTTCTCGGGCTTCGTGGTGTAGGGGATGTTGCAGCCCCCGCTGATGATGAAGCCGCCCCCCACGCCCACCGATTCACACAGACGCTTCACCTGCTCGCGTATCTGGTCGGTGGTTCCCAAGATGAACTGCGAGTCCTGGATCCCGCCGGCCAGACACTGGTGGTGTCCGATGTCCCGCTTGGCCCGGAAGATGTCTCCCTGGTTATCGATGTCGCAGAGCACGCTGCCTTTGGGGAGTTCAAGCATGTGGTGCCAATGCGCACTCCAGTCGCCCTCCAGATAGGCCCGCACCTTGTAGCCTGCCCCGATGAGGATCTCCAGGACCTTCTTGAACGACGGCCAGTAGAAGCGGTCGAACTGGTCGGGCGAGAGGAAGCACGGTTTGTGCGTAGGGACGAAGATCGGGTACCGCTTGAGCGGGTCGGCCGTGCGCAACGCGAAGTTGGCCATCTCCTCCACCAGCCGGTCACAGGCCGCCACGACCTTGTCCGGCTGGCGGAAGCAATCCATGATCGCACCCGTGAGACCCCGCAGCGTGTCGGCGAGCACGTCGAAGGGCGCCACGAAAGCCCCGGTCATCGGTTGCGGCATGCCGGCGACTTCCTGCAGACGGATCGAGCGGTCGCGCATGATCTGCGCGTACATGCCTTGGGCCATGCCGCTCTTCAGAAAGGCCATATAGGAGCGCCTCGAACCCGGACGCTCATACTCGCCGAGGATGCGCGGGAACCACCGCTCGAACATGAACTCGAGCGGATCGGCGATGAGGAGGTTGTACTCGTCGGCCATCATGTACTCGCGCTCGACGAACTGGAACTGATCGCGCGCGGCGAGGTCCCGACCGGGAAGCTTGTAGGAGCGCAGGCCGATGGCGTCGAGCTGGGGGCCCCAGAGACGATTGTCGCGTAGAACGTCGGTCTCGGGGAAGGCACGGACGAACTCGAGCTCTCCCTCGACCCACTTCGCCGGATCGTAGAGCGTCTCCTGATTGGTGTTGCCCGAGTACACCTCGGCGAAGTAGTTGCTGCCGGGAGCGATGGGCACCCGGTCGGTGGGCTCGAGCGCGATGGCCGCTTGGTAGCGGCCCAACCGCTCGCCGTACAGTCCCTCCAGCTCCTGAGTCACACCGGCCCCCCCGGGTTGTTCCGACACTCGGCGCGCAATGCGCGGTCCGTCCGCGGCGGCGCGTGGCGCGTGGCCCGGAGTCGCGTGGCATCTCCGGCACGTGGCGCGTGGCGCGGGCGATGCGTCGCGCCCTCGCACCTGGCGCAGCGCACTTCCAATATATAGTTGTATATAGAAGATGTCAACGCCAGGCTGATTCGCGCAGACGGATGCCGCGGGTGCCTACAAAAACGGGCGCCGGGGCGCCTACGCTCAGCCTTCGGACGGACTCCTCAGCCGCTCGCAGATGCGCACGCCTTCCATGGCGTCGGTGGTCCAGTGGTCAGCCCCCGTGAAGTCGGCCACCTGCTGGTTCACGGCCGCGCCCCCGATGATGATCGGGGTGCTCCCGACCGGCTCCCCCGCCGCACGCAAAGCTTCGATGGCCAGCCGGATGGCCTCGTAGGAGGCAGAAGTGAGGCCGGATAGTCCGACCACATCGGGCTGGAACGAGCGGGCCGCCTCGACGAATCGCTCCGGTCGGACGTCCACTCCAAGATCGTCAACGGTGAAGCCGAACCCCCGAAGGGCCATGGTGACGATGTTCTTGCCTATGTCGTGGATGTCGCCCGCAACCGTCCCGAGCAGCACCCTGCCGGACGCGTCCCCCGAAAGCTCCGCCTGAAGCCCGGGTTTGACCAATGCCATGATGCCCTTGAATATCTCCCCCGCCATGATCAGGCCCGAGAGGAAGTACACGCCCTGCTCGTAGCGCTCCCCGACGACACGCATGCCGCGCTCACCCGCGCGAGTGATCTCGAGCGGACTGTCGCCCGCTTCCAGGGCCCCCTCGACGATGAGCAGCGCCCGCTGCTCGTCGAGTTCCCCGACAGCGTGCACGAGTTCGTGGAGCCTGTCCATGATCATGACCCGCCGCCTCCCGCTTCGGCGCCCATGTAGGTGACCAGCTGGAACTCGTCGGAGAGGAAGAAGAAGGAGCCCCAGCTCAGAGCAACGCCGTCGAAGCTCTCGAACACGTGCTCAAGGCAGAAGGCCGCGGTACCTGGCGGACGATCGAGGTGGCCCGCTATGGTCTCGTCGAGATTGACGGCCTGGATCGTTAGCCGAGCCCGCGCGAACCCTTCGCCGCCGGCCGACTTCAGGACACCCTCCAGCGACGTGATCTGCAGTTGCGACTCAACGAGCGGCCGCCGGGCGTCGTAGACCACGTGTTCGGCGTGGTACATGAAGGGGTGCCCGTCTTCCACGAACAGGCGCCTCAGGTAAACGGTCTTCTCTCCCAAGGCAAGACCCAGGATCTCGGCGACCCGCTCCGCCGCAGGGACGATGGACGCCTCTACCAACCGCACTTCTGTCGAGGCCTCGCGCCACCGCGAGGTCAGTTGCTGCAGCTTGAAGGTCGCCTCGCCCAGGTCGAGCGGGCGGACGAAGGTGCCGCGACCCTGGGCGGTGATCACGAGTCCGCGATCCACGAGCATGTTCACCGCGCGGCGCAGTGTCATCGGGCTCACCGAGAACTCCGCGCAGAACTGGGATTCGGACGGGAGTCGGTCACCGGAGCGATACTCGCCACGCGCTATGCGATCGCTCACGGTGTTCACGATGTGGGCGTAGGCGGGCTCGTAGGGGTTCCGCTTGCGCGGGGGGCCGCCACTGCGCGACGGAGACGGCGCGGCACCGCCGGCGACCGGCGCCCGCGAGCCGCGCGGAGCGCTACCCGTCTTCACTGGTTCTTCCGGCACCCCGATCCCTCCCGGCGTCGTCCCCTGCTCCCGCCGCACCGCACCGCGAACGCACTACGGTTCCCTATAGGAACATACAATACACGACCGGGAGCCCGAGCGGCCGCCGAGATCGCCGCCGCCGACGTGGCGCCGCGAACCGAGGGCCGTAGCCGCCCCGCCCGCTACTCGACCCGGCTGTCCCGATCGAACGAGGCCAGGCTGTCGGGGTCGCGGAGAAGGTCGGAGATGTTGATCTCGAGCATGCGGGTGCTTGCGAGGATACGGTCGGCGTTGCACTCCACCGCCGGTATGCCCTGCGCCGAATGTCTCAGCCGCCGCGCGGCCTGCTTCAGGGCCCGCACGCTCTCATCGAGCTCGGCCAGAAGCAGCGCGTAGGGATCGTCGGGTCTGCCTGGGGAAGCGGAAGGTCCGCGCGTCCACTCGCTCATGCGCCGTTCACCTTCCTCAGGTCCTTGAACCTCTTCGCTTTCAGCGCGTATCGCGGCAGAGACCCCGCCTCCACGACCTCCACCTTGTAGCCCAGGTTGGTCTTCAGCCGCAGCTGATCTTTGAAGCTCCTGAGGAAGCCGTCGAGTCTCTCGCCGGAGAGATCGAACCCAGACGCGGGCTCGACCTTCAGCGAGATGTCGTCAAGATCGCCGCGCTTGACCACGGTCACCTCATACTCGTCGCCGAGTTCCTCGAACGAGCGCACCACCTCTTCGATGGCGCTCGGAGCCAGGAGGACCCCCTTCACCTTGGTGATGTCGTCGGCGCGACCCACGACGCCGCCCTTGAACAGCCGGAAGGTGCGCCCGCACGAGCAGAGGCCGTCGGCCCACTCCACCACGTCTTTGGAGTCGAAACGCACACAGGGCATGGCGATGCGGTCGAGCGCGGTTATGACGAGGCGCCCCTTGCGGCCGGGTTCCTCGATCAGCTCGCCCGTCTCCAGGTCTTCTACCTGGGCCAGAAACAGGCCCTCGTTCAGGTGGATGCCGCCGGACTGCTCTTCACACTCGAAGCCCCAAGCGCCGATCTCGGTGGCGCCGCAGTGGTCGAACACCTTGGCGCCCCACGCCTCTTCGATGCGGTGCTTGGTGGCGGGGATGCTGGCGCCCGGCTCGCCGGCGCAGGTGATGCGACAGACGCTCAGGTCGGTGCGCGGGTCGATGCCCATGGCGCGCGCCTTCTCGGCCATGCCGAGCACGTAGGTGGGCGTGGCCATCATCGCGGTGGTCTGAAGCTCCTGCATCTTGAGGATGCGGGCCTCGGTATCGAGCACCCCGCCGGGCACCACCTCGCAGCCCATCTTCTCGGCGGCGTAGTGGGCCGCCCAGAAGGCTACGAAGATGTTGTAGCCGAAGGGGAGGAACACCCGATCGTGAGCCCGGTAGCCCTGCGAGTAGAGCAGGTAGCTCCAGCACTCGGCCCACCACTCCCAGTCCTGCCACGTGTCGGCCTGGTACACCGCTTGGCCGGTGGTGCCCGATGTCTGGCGGAACTCGGTGACCCGATCGAGAGGCACGCACAGCATGTCGCCGTATGGGAAGGGATCCTTGCGTTGGATGCCCCGCATATGTGACTTGTCGACCTTGGGCACCAGCGCCGCGTCTTCGAGGGTATGCAGGTCGCCGGGCTCGAAGCCGGCCTCGCGGTAGAGCGAGCGATGGAACAGCGAGTTCTCGTACGCCCAGGTGACGATGTTGCGGAACTTGCGCAGCTGCACCTCGCGCAGTCGCTCACGCGGCATGGTCTCCAGGATGGGGTTCCAGTAGCGGGTCGAGTGCATCGGGGCGGACACCTCAGCGAGCATCGTGATCGATGTGTAATGCTCCCGGGCCCGCAGACACGTCGACGGATAGCCTCTCGGCTTCGCGTTCCAGCATGCGCAGACGCGTCCCTTCCCACCGTCGGAACAGATCGTGTTCGATGTCGAACTGGTCGAGCACCTTGCCCACCGTCTGGTCGACGATGTCGGCGATGGTCTCGGGTCTGTGGTAGAAGCTGGGCATGGGAGGCAAGATGACCCCACCGGTCTCGACTACCTGCTGCATGAGCCGCAGGTGGCCCAGGTGCAGGGGTGTCTCTCGCGTGACCAGCACCAGCTTGCGCCTCTCCTTCAAGACGACGTCAGCCGCGCGCACCAACAGGTTCTCGTTGTAGCTGTGCGCGATGGCCGAGAGGCTCTTCATGGAGCACGGAGCCACCACCATGCCCCGGGTCTTGAACGACCCGGAGGCGATGGGAGCGCCGATGTCCCTGATGTCGTGCACCCAGTCGGCCAGCGCCTCGATTTGCGCCGCGGTGTAGCCGGTCTCCAGCTCCACGACCTTGCGCGTGGACGCCGTCATCACCAAGTGGGTCTCGATCGGGGTCTCTTTCAACACCTCGAGCAGCCGCACTCCGTAGACCGTGCCGGATGCCCCGGAGATGCCTACTATCAATGGCTTCATGCGACTCCTCCCTCGCAGCGGGCGCAGCCCGGGCGATTGCGCCGGTGATCGAAGCGACGCCCAATTCCTCTCCCGCGGATCGTCCCCCAGATTAGCACGCGCCTTCCAGTATCTCAGCGGCTCGGACCGCCGCTGCGTCGGGGACGCGCACCCGCTCGCGTCCGCCGATGCGCTCGAAGCCGGTGGCGTCGATGCCGATCCGGGAGGTGCGCTGTCCGGGGTGATACGACGGGTCGATGGGGTGGGCGTACACACCGTCGATGGTCACGACGTCCTCGTCAGGCTGCACCCGGGTGACGACGGCCCACTCGACCTCCAGTGGATCGGTCGGGTCGACGTCCTCGGCCACCAGGACCACCTTCTTGATGCGCTCCAGTGAGAGCAGATGGTAGAGAAGGCCGCGGACCCGGCCCTTGTCGGCCTGGGCCACCTGCACCACGAGACTCATCCCGAATGTTCCGGGGACAAAAGTGATGCCCCGAGCGAACGAGTACACCCGGCGCAGCTGCGGCGCGATGGCGGCCTCCACCGTCAACCCGGTGATGAGATCGCCTTCCGGGCCCGTGGGCAGGAGGGCGTGGTAGAGAGGGTCGCGGCGATGGCTCACCCGCCGCACGTGAAGCGTGGGTGTGGAGGGGAAGGCCATGGAGTAGCCGCTGATCTCGCCGAAGGGCCCGTCGTCCTGCTCCTCGCCCGGCACGAGCACGCCCTCGAGCAGGAACTCGGCCCTAGCCGGCACCGGTAGGGCGAGCAGCCCTCCGTCGGTGAGTTCGACGGGCTCGCCGCGCAGGCCGCCCGCGTAGCCCATCTTGTCGGCGCCCGGCGGAGCCGGCAGCGCCGCGGCCATGAAGGTGGCGGGTTCGAGGCCGACCACCACCGCCAACTCCATCTCGGTGTCGCGGCCGTACTTCCGGTAGGTGTCGCCCAGAGGCGGGTTGACCAGGGCCACTCCGAGCCGGTCGCGCCCCCGCAGCTGCATGCGGCAGATGGTCCTCTCGACGACTCCCGTGGCGGGGTTGCGCACGTTGGCCATGCCCGTGCTGAGATAGGGACCGGCGTCGCCCTCATAGTGCGTGAGGATGGGCATGAGGGCCGCCAGGTCGACGTCGTCGTGGACGACGTCGAGCACGGGTGCCTCGGTCGCCGCCACCGCATCGATGGGAGCCATGACCCTCTCGGTGAACCGTTCTATCAACTCGTCGAGGGGAACCCCCATGGCATCGGCCAGCACCTGCCGGCTGTGCACCATGTTGGCGACGATCGGGACCGAGTGGCCGATCAGGTTGCTGAAGAGGAGGGCGTGGCCGCCCTTCCGCGAGGCGGCGGCGATCACCGCCGCCACCTCATGTCTCAGAGCCACCGGTGCCGTCACCTCGGTCAGGCGGCCGTCGGCGCGCAGCGCCGCGACGGCCGCCCTCAGATCTTGATATGCCACGAAGCCCTCCTAGCGCCAGGCTTCGGGGATCTTGTTCACCTCGCGCACGACCTCGACCGACCAGGCCTCTCCGACCCACTGGCCGCGGCCAAGGCGCGGCCACAGCCGGTGGGGATACTTGTCGGCGTCGCTGGACAGGCGCACCTCCGCGTAGGCGCAGCGGTACTTGTGCCGCCCCGGCGTCAGATCGCGGATCACGATCTCCGTGACCTCGTCCTGGAGCACGTCGCTGGGCTCTCCCATGAAGAAGGTGTCGTATTCGATCATCTCGTCTCCTCTCGGGGCGCATCCGCTTCCGGTAGCACTGCTCGCCGAACCGCCGGCACCGCTGCCGGCCGACCCTGCGGCGCCATCATTCGCCGAAACCGTAGTTGCTCCACTGCTCGAGCACTCGTTCCTGGACCTCTTTCGGATACGCCGTGGCGAACGACACCAGGATGGGAGTGTCCGCACGACTCCAGTCGAGCGGGAACAGGCAATCGAACAGCACTTTGGAGCCGCGCCCCACCTTCCGGTCTGCGGGCGAGGAGTAGGGGTTCAGCGGCGTGCCCGCCGAATTGCGGTAGATGTGGATGCCGTTCGCCGGATCACAGCGGGTGGAGAAAGCGTGGATCACCTCGTTGACGTTGTAGATGTCGGTGGTGTTGTCCACGACCATCACCTGGTGGAACCAGGGTCCCAGCTTGCTCCCGAACACCAGCTGGGCGATCTGCGACGCGATTCCGGCGTAGGCGGGCCGGGTGCCGACCACCACCAGGTGGTGCGTCGACTCCGGCAGCATGTACACGCCGGTGATGGGGATACCCTGGCTGCGCAGCAGCTTCTCCATCTCGAGACCCAGCGAGAAGGAGCGCAGGAGCTGCCCCTCGTCGGTGGGGATGCCCATGTTGGAGACGGCCAGGATGGGCCGGTCGCGGTAGGTGATGGCCTTCACGCGATACACGGCGCGGGGCTCGCGCGGCGAAGTGCGGTAACCGGTGTACTCCCCGAAGGGAGCCTCCAGCATGTTGATGCCGGGTAGCACTTCGCCCTCGATGACGATCTCGGCGTGGGCGGGGACCATCAAGTCGCTGGTCTCGCACTTCACCAGCTCCACCGGCTCACCCATCATCATGCCCGTGAACTGATCCTCGGGGATGGGCGAAGGAGCGCAGGCCGCAATGCCGCTCAGCGGATCCATGCCGATGACCGTGGCGAAGGGCATCGGCTGATTGCGCGGCACGTACTTGTTGCAGAACATCTTGCCCATGTCGCTGAAGGGCAGCACGGGGCCGACCATGGTCTTCTCGTCGAAGACCATCTGACGGTACATGCCCCAATTGATGTCGCCGGAGTCGGGCTCGCGCGACACCACCATGTGCCAGGTGGCCAGATAGCGGCCGCCGTCACCATCGTGCACCATAGGCCCGGGCAGGTCGAACAGGTCCACGTCGTCGCCCAGGATCACGTTCTGCTTGCAGGGTGCGGACGCGCGACTCACCTCCACCGGGTCGATGGGCGTGCCGCCGGTGCGCTCCGTGTACGATCGCCCGATGTCCGGTATGGGCGTGTCCGGGGCCAGACCCAGCGCCAGCGCCAGCTTCGAGTGAGTGGCCAGGGGTGCGCCCAGAGCCTCGAACCCGGGATAGTCTTTGATGTTCCTGAAGTAGGGGGCGGGCCCCTTCATCTCGCACACGCGCCGCACGACGGCGCCCATCTCGAGATCCCAGTCGACCTCCTGCTCCACGGTCACGAGCAGTCCGGCCTCGTCGAGCCCCTTGATGAACTCGCGATTGTCCTTGTAGTACTTGTTCGCCATCAACCCCATCCCTTGGACGAGACCTTGTCCACCAGACCCTGCCACTTGTCCTGGGCCCGCAAGATGAACTCGGCCAGTTCCCGAAGCATGCCTTCGCCGCCGCTCCTCCCCGTGACCCAGTGAGAGATCGCCTGCACCTCGGCCACACCGTTGGCGGGCGATACGGCGAGGCCCACTTCCTTCATCACGCCCATGTCGATGATCTCGTCGCCTACGAAGCAGATCTCGTCGAAGCCGATACCCATCTCGCCGGCCACCTCTTCGAGCTTCGCCAGCTTGTTCTTGGCCTGGAACACGTTCTTCACGCCGATCTCGGCCGCGCGCAACTCCACGATCTTCGACTTGCGCGTCATGAAAGCGACGTCCACGCCCAGCATCATGAGGCAGTTGGCGCCGAAACCGTCGTCGTGGTGGAAGGCTTGGAACTTCATGCCTTCGTCGTTGTAGAGGATCATGCCGCTGGTGAGCACACCGTGCACGTCGAGCACCACCAGCTTGATCTTGGCCGCCCGCTCGACGGCGGCGTCCCTATCCTTCTCCATGGCCATCTCCCCCTCCTGATGGGTTCGTGATCGTGTTTCGTGCGGCGTGCCGCGGGCCAGTCGAGCCGCGGGTCAGTCGAGCCCCAGCTCGGACCAGCGCGCCTTGATCGACTCGAGCACCGCGGGCGACATCTTCACTTCCACCGGCTTCTCCTTCCACTCGAAGGGCACGGTGGCGTCCAGGATGATGCGGGAGGTGATGAACTTGTTGCCCGGGTCGAGCGCGGGGTCGAGCGGCGTGGACCGGCCCCTGTTGATGATCTGAGTGCCGCGGGCCGCATCGTAGCGAGTGGCCAGGGCCCACCAGACGCGCTGCAGGTCGTCGGCTTGGATGTCGTGGTCGACGATGATGAGGCCCTTCAGGCCGTAGGTGCAAGTGTTGCTGGCGATGACGGCGGCCGCCACCTGGTTGGAGTGCCCGGGGTACATCTGCTTCACCGAGACGATGGCCCAGAAGCGGCCGCAGGCCTCCGGCGGCATGTACACGGACTCGATGCCCTTGATGCCCATCTTGGTAAGCTCGGTCCAAAGCGTGGCGTTGCGGACGAAGGCCAGCATCATGTGGTTGTCGTTCACGGGGCGACCCACGGAGGCAGCCAAGAAGATGGGATCGTTCCGGTGGTAGATGCGCTCCACCTGGATGGCCGGCTTGGGCACCGGGTGGTAGAGCTCCTCGGTGTAGTAGCCGGTGTACTCGCCGAACGGACCCTCGGGACGCAGGTCGTCACCATCGATGTAGCCCTCGAGCACCCACTCGGCCGTGGCCGGGATGGGGAGGCCGGTGAGGGGCGCCGTCACGATCTCCACGGGCTCGCCGCGGAGAGTGCCCACCACGTCGTACTCGCTGGCGTTCTCGACCATCGCGCTCCCCGCCAGCATCAGCAGCGGGTCGCAGCCCACGATCATGCATACGGGCATCTTCTCGCCGCGCTTGCGATACTTCTGCAGGATGCGGTCGCCGCGCTTGCCCTTGAGGATCTGGGCGCCGACCGTCTTCTTGTCGAGCACCTGGCTGCGGTAGGTGCCTAGGTTGATCTCGCCGGTCTCGGGGTCGCGCACCACCATGAAGCAGGCGGTGCCGATGTAGCGGCCGCCGTCCTGCTCGTAGAACTTGGGCGAGGGGATCTTGAAGATGTCGATGTCGTCGCCCTCGATGACATTCTCGAAGATCGGACCCGTCTCCAGTTCCTTGGCACGGATGACCTCGCCCACCGACAGCTTCATCCATTCGTGCGAGAGCTCGACCATGGTCATGTCGGCCCGCCGCCCGAGGACGGTGGCCAGCCGGCGGGTGTTGCTGTAGACACCGAAGAGCACCGACTGTGACTTGTCGTGCCCCTTGATGTTCTCGAACAGGAGAGCCGGGCCTTGCTTCTCTTCCACGAGCTTGGCGATATGGCTCATCTCGAGATCCCAGTCGACCTCGGCGGTGACCCGCTTCAGATCGCCCTGCTTCTCGCATTGGGCAATGAAGTCGCGAAGATCCATGCTTCCCCCTTTTTCCGCCTGCCACCGACGAGACCGAGCGCCTCACGGGAGTCCGCCTTGGGACGGCGTCACGCCCCGCGGTCACCCCGTCATCGCACTCTATGTGCGGAGGCGCAGTGTGTCTAATGCTTATTTCTTGCGTGATGTATAAGGTGAGATATGGTTAGCCACTCATGTGACGGCGCGCGCACGGTGGCGGCGTCGCGCGGGGCTTCCCATGCCGGAGGCGCCGGCCCAGGTGAGGTGATGGCTACGGTCGAAGCCACGTGCGACGTCCCGGCCTCGGCGTCACGCCGAGGCCGGGGGAGGATCACTTGATGCGTACCCCGGTCACCAGCTGGCTGACGATCCGGTCCAGCGCATCCTTCTTCTGCTCGGTCTTTCCCTGCTCCGCCTTCTTCGACCACACCGACTCCGGACGCACCTGAAGGATGATGACGCTATCGGGGAACGGCAGGTCGGCGTCGATGGCGAACTCGATGTCGTAGGGCTTGCCGTAGTACTTGTCGATGGCTTTGCTCACCCGGACGATCTCCTTGAGTTCCTCGGGAGCCACGCAGGGGCGCCCACGGTCCTCGGCGCACACGTCCACCGTCTTGATGTCACTGCCGCCTTCGTTGTAGACGCACTGCAGCTCCTTGCTGCCCAGAGTGGTCTTGATCGTACTCAGCGTGACCTTGTCCACCAGGTAGTTGTCAGGCGTGACAAGTCCGCTCACGACCGCTTCCCCGAGTCCGTAGCTCACATCGACTGCGATCTTGGAGCGATCGCCGTTGAGCGGGTTCAAGGTGAACGAGACTCCGGACACGCGGGAGTTGACCATCTTCGGGATGCCAACGCCGATGTTCAGAAGGAACCCCAGCCCCTTGTTGAGCCGATAGGTGATCGCCTCTACGTGATAGGCGCTCGCCCACGTCTTCTTGATGTACTCGACCAGGTCCTTCTCGCCTCGGATGTTCAGATAGGTCTCCATCTGGCCGGGCATGGACACGGCGCCACTCGAACGCACCGCGACCGGGACGTTCTGCACACCGGCCCTCTCGCACAGCCGCTGGTAGGCCCCGCAGGCCTCCTCGACGATGGCGGCGGGAACCGTCGCCTCCGTGATGAGCTTCACGGCGACGTCGCCGGCCTGGCTGCACGCTTCCAGAGTCGCCTCTCCCAGGGATTCGAGATACGCAGCGAGCTCGTCCTTGATGCCTGTCTCGATGATGAAGAGGTCGTTCGCGTGAAGCGTCAGGGCAAAACCGGGACTCGTCCTGATCCCGCCCTTGAGCATCTCGCCCAAGTTGGCGTTCTTCTTGCCGACGAGAGGAAAGTCGCTGCCTTCCAGCTCCTCGTACCAGAACAGGATCCTGCTTTCCTTGTCGGACATCGGGTCTACCTCGTCTCCCTGATTCAGGCGCCGGCGGGCAGGCCCGCCGGCGCCTCGCTCCTCTTCCGTCAGGCGCGTTCGACGATAGTGACGGTGCCCGCATCGCCGTCGATGCGCACCAGATCGCCTGTCTTGATGAAGGTGGTGCCGCGACCAGTGCCGACCACCGTCGGAAGCCCATACTCGCGACACACGATGGCAGCGTGGCACATAGCCCCGCCGACGTCGGTGACCGCACCGGCGATCTTCGTGAAGGCCGGGGCCCAACTCGGCGAGGTGGTGGTGGCCACCAATATCTCACCCTCCAGCAGGCTGCCCAGCTCTTCCGCAGACTTGATCACCCGCGCGCGGCCCTCCACGACGCCGGAGGACCCAGGGGACCCCGCGAGCTCCGTGGCATCCGCGTCGCCGCCGGTGCCCATGCCCTTCAGCCAGTTCTTCAAGACCGACGTCGTCACACCCCAGAGCACGATGCTGAATGGCTCGGTCACGACGTCGGGGGGCGTACCGAGGGCCGGCGGGGGCGACCACGCCTGGAACTTCTCCATGACACCCTTGCGCCACTCGATCTCCTTGGGCCAGTACGACGGGCCGCGGCCGATGGTGCCGGTGGCCCAGCTGGTGACATGGTCCCACAAGGCATCGCGGATCTCTCCGCGCTTCAGCAGCCAGATGTCCTCGCGATCCTTGAAGAAGCCGGCATCGGTCAGGATGTCGGACACCTGCCGGACCTTGTTCCAGAAGATGCTGTGGAACCAGTGCTCCACATAGAAGAGATGGTCTTCGACATATGGGAAGACACGCTGAGAGATGGCGAGGGTCTGGTCGAAGGCCTCCCGGTCGGCGTCGTTGTCGATCAGCGCCCGGTACTCCTCGACGATGCTCCTGCTCTCCTCGATCAGCTTCTCGGTGGGGCGACCCACTTCCTTGCCCGCCTTGATCGCCTCGAGGTGCATGACGATGGAGGCGAAGGGCACGTCCAGGTTGTCGTTCCAGGAGTAGTGGTGGTGGTACCACCCGGTGCCCGTGGAGATGTAGAACCAGGGATAGCGGGC
>DASRMJ010000301.1:0-2746 GCA_035647995.1 Thermoleophilia bacterium
GTGTGAATGTAGCAGACACAGTCGTTCGACACCCGCGGAAGGCGTGGCTCGCGCGGCTCCGCGCGGGTCCCGACGCCGTGGCTCGCGCGGCTCCGAGTGTGGTCGGTAGCGCTGCGACTCGAACGGGTGGTAACCTTTCCCCGCCTGGCGAAGCCGGGCGCGCCAGCAATGCACGAGTTCCACGTGCACCTTCGAACCTCGATCCCGGAGGGTGTCCCGATGTCGGTGCTCGAAGCCATGGTGACCGGTATCCAGGTGGTGGCCACTGACGTGGGAGGCGGACTGGGGGGCCTGACTCCTCGATGATGCGCGGACGCGACCTCATCTGTGTCTCTTCTCTCGATTGGGATGCGCACTGGGGTTGCGTGCACCAGATCATGAGTCGCCTCGCCCAGGCGAACCGCATACTCTACGTGGAGGAGCCGGTGACGATGCTGGCACCGCTCCGCGTCAGGAGGCACTGGCTGCGTTGGCGGGCCGCGGTCCCGGCGGTGCGTCGCGCGTCGGCGGGAGTTTGGATCCTCACCCCTCCGCCGCTCCTGCCGTTCGGCAACGTTCGGCCGTGGGTCAACAAGCTGAACCAGCGGGTCTTGGGCTTCTACATCCGGTGGGCGTCTCGCCGCCTCGGGTTCACGGACCCAATGCTGTGGACCTACCTCCCCACCAGCATCGATCTCCTCGACCGCGTGGCCTCGTCGGCCGTGGTCTACCACTGCGTGGACGAACACTCCGCGTTCCCGGGGTTCGTGTCGCGCGAGGTCGTGAAAGGCTACGACGATGCCCTCACCGCCCGCGCCGACCTCGTCATAACCACGGCCGCCAACCTTCGCGATTCGCGCGCGCATCTGAACCCCCGCGTCCACCACGTGCCCAACGCCGCGGACGCGGCCCACTTCGGTGCGGCTCGCGACCCCGCCCTGCCTCTCCCCGCCGACGTGGCGTCGCTGCCGACTCCCCGCATCGGTGTGGTCGGGATACACGACGAGCGCCTGGACGTGGCGGCGATCGAGGCCATCGCCCGGCACGACCCGGATTGGACCGTGCTGGTGGTTGGACCCCTGCGACCTGGAGATGTCGACGAGGCCCGCCTGCGCGCCTGCCCCAACGTGCATGTTCTCGGCGCACGGCTGATGTCGGAGTTGCCCGCCTATCTGAAGGCCATGGATGTGGCGCTGATCCCGTACAAGCTCGACGAACTCACCCGGAACATCTTCCCGCTGAAGATCTATGAGTATCTGGCGGCCGGCCTTCCCGTGGTCTCAGCGGCGCTTCCCGAGCTTGCAGGCATCGGCAACGACGTCCTGTTCGCGAAGACTCCCGCGGAGTATCCGGCGTTGGTGGTGCAGGCTCTCGCTGAGGATTCGGCCGCTAGGCGCGCCGCCCGCGTGGCGTTCGCCGCGCGCAACACCTGGGACGACCGCGTGGAAGCCATCTCGCACTTGGTGGAAGGCATGTTGAGCGAGCGGGCGTCGGCGGCGGCGCCGGCGGCTGAGGGGCGCGCGGTCGAGGGGTCTGCGGGCGCGCCGCCCGCGCCGCCCGTGGCCGAGCCGCCCGCAGACCACCCCTCTGACGAGGACGGGGCATGAGGATCCTGCTTCCGACCATCTGCGCTCCCGGCGAGATCGGGGGGGTGCTCACGCATCTCGAGATGCTCTCGAGCGGCTTGGAGGAGAGCGGCCACGAGCCGCGCGTTCTCTACCTCGGCGGGGCCTTGCCGCACGGGGCGGGCAAGATGACTATCCGGTGGCCCGCCGGAGTGCTCAACCACGTGCGCCAGGGCTGGGGGATGATGTACGCGGCGATGGTTCGCGGACGCCTCCTCGTGGCCGTGACGGAACGGGAACTGAAGAGGGCTGAGGCCGCCGGCGAGCCTTGGGACGTTCTGAACGCCCAAGAGGTCTACTCCATCCCCGCCCTGCGCGCCGTCGCCGACCGCCATGGCATCCCGCTGGTTCTGACCCTCCACGGTTACCCCTTCTACGAGTCGGTGTCGGAAGGGTACTCCCGCGCGTCCAAAGTGGGACGGTCGTTCCTTATGGAGTCGGAGATCCGCGCGTTGCGGTTGGCCGATGCCGTGGCGGCGGTCGACACCAGGCTGCATCGGCACGCGTTGTGGCTTGCGCCGGAAGTGGCGACCACGACCAGCCTCCTGATGAACTTCATCGACACGACGTCGTACGCTCCGAGCCTCGAAGGCCGTGGCGAGTCGAGAGGAGCGTGGGACGTGCCTGGCGACACGGTGGTCCTGCTCTGTCCGCGCCGCTTGGTGAAGAAGAACGGGGTTGTGCATCCTGCTCTGGCCCTGGCGGCCATGCCTCCGCATCAGCGCGCGCGCTTCCTCCTGCTCTACGCGGGAGACGGTGGCGAACGGGAAGCGATCGAACGCGTGGTTCGCGACGAGGGACTGGAGCATGAGGTGCGGCTTCTCGGTGGCCGCGACCGCGAGGAGATGCGGCAGCTGTACCGGTCGGCCGACATCGTGCTCGTGCCGTCGGTGCACTCTGAGAACGTGGAGGAAGCCACCTCGCTCTCGGCCCTGGAAGCCATGGCCTGCGGGTGCCCGGTGATCGCGGGGGCGGTGGGAGGTCTGGCCGAGATGATCGACGACGGCGTGAACGGGCTGCTCGTGCCCGCCTCCGATCCCCGCGCGCTGGCCGCCGCGATCCTGCGATTGGCCGACGACCTCACTCTACGCTCGCGGCTGGCCGAAGCGGCCCGGTCGTACGTCGTGCGGAAGCACTCACAC
>DASRMJ010000302.1:0-3829 GCA_035647995.1 Thermoleophilia bacterium
CTGTGACTCCAGATCGCGCTGTCGCCGAGCACACCGCCGCCGGCTTCGTTGCCTTCTCCGGCGTGGAGCGACTGGAAGTGGTCGATGTAGCCGTCTGGCTCGTTGAAATTGCCGTCACCATCGAAGTCGTAGCGGTCCCACGTATCGAACTGGCTGAGGTACTTGTCAATCTGCTTACGCGTCTTGTGCGCTGCCAGCTGCGAGGCGTACCAGCCGTCGACCGAGTCTGTCAGGAATTGCCACACGGCGTTGTCACCGCTCGGCAGGATGAGGTCATCGTCATAGCCGGCGGCGCTGCCCGGAACAGTGACCCAGTCGGTCACGTCGCCTGTGACGGAATATCGGCCGGACGACTGCTCGATAAACCAGTTACTCATCGAGTTGGCGCCTTCGGATTCGTCGAACAGCAGGTCTAAGAAGTAGTCTCGACTGAAGTCCGGCTCCCAGATCGTGCTGTTGTTGTACGTGCGATTGGGCTGCGCGATTTCGTTGTGCGGCATGTCGGCGAACTGGCCGAGCACCGTCCAGATGGCGTCCGTACCCGTGCGGCCGAGCTCGACGAACTGGCCGTCGGCGACTTGCACCGTAGTCCCGGATTTCTTGCCGTGGAGCTTCTTCTCGAGCGCAGACTGCTTCAACGCCGCCTGTTTTGTACCCAGCAGGTCCGGCCGATTGTCGATCCTCCCCACGGTGCTCTTGGCGGCGCCCTCGCCACCGTCGGCATCAGGCATCGCCATCGCCGCCGGCACCAGTGTCAGCAGAAACAACGCCATAATCAGAAAGACTCGTAGAATCTTGCCCCTCATCCCCTTCTTCCCCTCTCCATATCTCTCAGTCTGGACCGATTCATCTCTCTTGGGAGCGAACAGACGCGGCGATAGGTACCCCCAGCCGATAGTCGTCTGCCCAAGTACTACACTGTGACGACAAGCGCCACAGTAGGAAGCGCGCGTCACATTCTCAAGAGGGGAGCTCTCGGTGCCCAAAGCCGCGAGCTGAACGGAGGTGGTCTACCTCAAGCTTGGCGATCGGCACTGTGGCCGGGGACGTCGAGAGCGTGTGCAAGCGAGGGCGGTTCACTTCTTGCTGGGGCGCTCGTTCATGAGCGGCTTCCGCGCCAGAACAAGGAAAGCCGACGTGGGGAGTCGAACCCCAGACCTGCTCATTACGAGTGAGCTGCTCTACCAACTGAGCTACGTCGGCCCGGCGGGCGCGGGCGACACCCAGCGAGGTGCTGAGGGCCCGTCCGCGGGGGATTAGTTTAGTGGGTCGCCCCAAGGTTGGCAAGGTGACGAGGCGGGCGGGCGTCGACCCGCTGGGAACGCCTCCCCATCACCCTACGAGCCTTGCTGGCCTCCCTGGCCGCCGCCCGATGACTTCCTGGAGCGGCGGCGGCGACGGCGCGACCTGCTTGGGCTCCGCCTCCCCTCGCTCTCCTCGCCTGCCGCGGGGGCTCCACCGGACTCGGGCTCCCCGGCGTCGTCGGCCACGTCACCAGAAGTCACGACGGTTCCGGAGCGGCGGCGGCCGGCGTCTTCGGGCGGCGCCGCGGCTGTCCGTTGCGCGCGTGCCGGATCCGCGGGGGGCTGTCCGTTGCCTTCTCTTCTTCCGCGAGGACTCCCGCCCTCCACCGTGCCGCCGGCGGCCGCCTCACTTTCGGCAGCACCTCCGCACGGAGCGTCTCCACAGGGGGCACCGCCGCAGCCACAGCGACTCAACGGCACCTCCGCCAACGATCCGTCGGGCATGCGAAGGGTGAGCGACTCCTTGGTCAGCTGGAAGCCGACCACGACGCCTTCCCCTGACTCGGTCTGCACCTTCGTGCCCCGATTCGGCACTTCCTTGCGGAAGCACACGTACTGCTCCTGTTCGTACTTGAGGCAGCACATCAACCGGCCGCACAGTCCGGAGATCTTCATGGGGTTGAGCGGAAGGTTCTGTTCCTTGGCCATGCGGATGGACACCGGGTCCTGGTCCCCCTGGAAGAGGGAGCAGCAGAGGTCACGCCCGCACGGGCCGAGACCGCCGAGGATACGGGTCTCTTCCCGGGCGCCGATCTGACGCAGCTCTATGCGCATCTTCAGGACCTTCGCGAGGTCGGAGACCAGCGCGCGGAAGTCGATCCTCTCCTCCGCCGAGAAGCTGAAGATGATCTTGCCTCCGCCGAATACGATCTCCGCATCGACGAGCTTCATCTCGAGACCGTGCTTGCGGATGAGGTCGCGACACACGGTCATGGCTTCGGCACGCAGGGCGATGTTGCTCTGCACCGTCTCCACGTCCTGGATGTTGGCCTTGCGCACAACACGCTTCAATGGCGCGGGAAGCTCGCCGTCGGGGACCTCCCGAGGGCCGTCGACGACTTCGCCTATCTCGGTTCCACGCATGGTCTGCACTACGACCTGCTCACCGTGTGCGAGCTCCAAGGAGGCGGGGTCGAAGTAGTAGACCTTGCCGCCGCTCTGGAACACGATACCGACCACGTCGGCCATTATTGGAGGGCCTCCCGGATAGAGAAGATCATCTCTTCAAGTGCGCAACGCGCGTCGACATTGTACCTGAATCGCTCCCTGGTCCTCTTGACGGCCTCCACGACCTCCATGTACTGGTCGACCAAGCCGGGGAAGGCCCGGTCTCGCAGCTCGAAGAGGAAGTCGTAGTTGAACACGGCCTCCTCGGCGCCGACCGCCACTGCGGCGAGGTCCCGGTGCCAGGTGGCAAAGGTGGCCGTCACCTCGTCGAGACCCTCGGTGACCGCCCGCCGACGCCCGCGCTTGACCCGATCCTCGTGAAGCTTCTCGATGCGCGCGCGGGTGCGGGCGTCGGGGGCCCACTGCAACCGCGCCGCGGTGTCGTCCTCGAGGAGTTTGACGCGTTCGTCCGCGCGCCGCTCCACCGAGTCCATGATCTCGGTGAGCATCACGTGCGCGTCGAAGGCCCCGGCCTCGCCGACGCTCCGCGCCCACCCCAGCAACCTCTCTCGCTGGCTGCGCGCGCCCGGGTCCGTGGCGAGCGCGCGGGCGTGGACCGGACTGCCGTGGGCCACGCGCGCGAAGGCCAGAGCTTCGACCTCGCTCAGGCCGTAGGCGGCGACGAGGTGAGCCGCCAGCACCGGCGACGCCACCGACGTAAACAGCACGCGCCGGCATCTGGACACCACCGTCTGTGGCAAAGCTTGGGGTGAGTCGGTCACCAGGATGAAGTGCGCGTGGGGCGGTGGCTCCTCCAACGTCTTCAGGAGGGCGTTCGCTGCTTCGTTCTTCAGAGTGTGAGCGTCCAGAAGCACATAGACGCGCACCGAGGCCTCGAAGGGCCGCATGACCACCTCGCGGTTGATCTCTCGGATCTGGTCGATGGTGATGAAGGCGCCCTCAGGCGAAACGATCTCCACATCGGGGTGGAGCCCCTCGAGGACCCGCCGGCAAGTCTCGCACGCACCGCACCCTCGATCGGGACAGGCCAGCCCGGCGGCGAAGGCCAGCGCGGTGTCGCTCTTGCCAACTCCTGCAGGACCCGCGAAGAGATACGCGTGCGAGGCTCCATGGGCGAGCGCCTGCCGCAGTGAGGTGAGGGCGAGCGTCTGGCCCAGGATGTCTGCGAAGAGAGGCACTCGACAAGTGTAGCAGGGGGAGCGGCGACGACGGCGGGCCGAGGGGGCCGGGGACCCCGGTGCACTGAAGTGGGCCGGGCTCGGCGGGCCAGAGGGGGGCCTGGCCCGGCCAGGCGCACCGGCTCCTGGGCTCGCCCCTTAGGAACCCCGCGAGAAGAGTGCCAGCTCCTTGTCGACGATCGCCCGCACCCGCGACTGCACCTCGGTCACGGCGCCCAC
>DASRMJ010000303.1:0-4271 GCA_035647995.1 Thermoleophilia bacterium
CAGCAAGGTCGCCAGCACCCAGAGGATCCGGATGAGGGTGACGTCGAAGTCCAAGTAGTCCGCCAGCCCACCGCAGACCCCACCCAGCATCTTCTCCGAACGAGACCTGTATAGCCGCTTGCCGCTCATCGATGCTTCCTCCTCACGACGGAACTTTCGGACTCTTGCCGGAACCCCATGCCGACGTTGACGTCACGCCTGGCCGAGTTCCGAGTAAGTGCGCTCGTAGTCGCACTGCGGGCACGAGTAGAGCTTGCAGCCCGTATGGGAATCGTGCACTTCCAGGTCCACGTGGCAACTCGGGCAGATGCCGGCGGCCATCATGCACTCGGGCGACGTGCACAGATAGGTGGATTCGCCACCGGGTCCGCTGAGCACCACTTCCGCCGCATGCTCGTCGCAGTTCTCGCAGTAGTGTATCTCGACCATCTCGTTGACCTCCTCCAGGATGAACACCGACACTGCGGCCCGGCGTCGACTGCCCCGCCGAGGCCGCTCGGTCTACTGACCGATCTGTTCCCGATACTGATCACTGCCGTGCAGCACGCACACCGTGTTCACGCAGGACCACACGCGGTAGGTGTCGCACTCGCCCGTCGACCGGCTCGCGCCGATCCCCGTGCGCTCTTCTTCCTCCACTCGATCTGCCAAGGGCCGACCGCACTCGATACAGGTCTTGAGGGTATCTGTCACCGCATGCTCCATTCGCTCTAGACGAACCACGACAAACAGTCTGGCCCACGCGGAGCGGCCGATGTAGAATCAGTGGCCGGCCCCGACGTCACCGGCACCCACGCCGTGTCGGACACCGAAGTCGCGAGCACGAACGCCGCGCAAAGCGCCGGCGCCACCGGCCCGAAGGCTACCAGACCGCGAACGAAGGCAGAAGCCGCTGATTCTCTCAGACTCGGACATACTTGCCGCGCTGGAAGCCGGTCACATCGCCCTTGACCCGTTCGACCGGAGCCTCCTGCAACCGGCCAGCGTCGACATCCGCGTAGATGCCCGCTTCAGGATCTTCTCTAACCACCTCTACACGTGCATCGACCCTCGGCTCTGCCAGGACGACCTCACCTCGCTCGTTCAGGTGGATGCCGAGGGCTCGTTCGTGCTTCATCCCGGGGAGTTCGTCCTGGGGTCGACCATAGAGCGGGTCACACTGAGCCCCGCATATGTCGCCAGGCTGGAGGGCAAGAGCTCTCTCGGCCGTCTCGGCCTCATGTGCCACGCCACCGCAGGTTGGATCGATCCCGGCTTCTCGGGGCACATCACCCTGGAACTCTCGAACGTGGCCAACCTGCCCATCCGTGTTTACCCGGGAATGCCCATCGGCCAGCTCTCGTTCGCGCGCCTCTCGTCGCCTGCCGCCCATCCCTACGGCGCCGACGACATGGACAGCAAGTACCAAGGACAGGACGGACCCACGGAATCGCGCATGTGGAAGTGGTTCCGCCCACCGGCCTCGGAATCGTGAACCCCGTGTTTGACAGCGCGCACCTCCGTGCCGGCGTGGAGCGCATCGCCCGGCGCCTGGGCGCCTATCGCGTAGGGGTGGCGTCACTCGAGGACGAGGCCGTCTCGGCGGCGGTGCGCGAACAGGGAGATGAGCGGCTGGCGGGATTCTCGCGCGCCGTTTCCATCGCCTTCCGCCTGCAGGACGCGATCGTGGGCCGACTGCCCGAAGAGCACCTCACCCCTCTGGTGGCCAAGACCTACAGGTTCCACATCTACACCGTGGTCAATGCGCATCTCGACCAGGTGGCGACGCTGGTGGCCGGCGTCCTGCAGGACGCCGGCCACGCCGCCTTGTCCGTGCCCACGTCGCTCTCCGTGGACGCCGAGGGCTTCCGCGGTCCGCTCTCGCACAAGCTGGCGGCCCGCATGGCGGGCCTCGGTTGGATTGGGAGAAGCTGCCTGCTGGTCACGCCCGAGGTCGGCCCGCGGGTGCGGCTCGTCACGGTGCTCACCGATGCCCCGCTCGCGGCGGACGTCCCTCTCTCACGCGACTGCGGAGCCTGCACGCTCTGCGTGGAAGCCTGTCCCGCAGGGGCCTTCACCGGACGCCCCTTCACTCCGTCGGAGCCCATCGAGGCCCGCATGGACGTGCGCGCCTGCGCGCGATACCGCGCTTCGGCCAAGGACCAGAGCGGCGTGGACATCTGCGGCGTCTGCGTGGCGGTGTGCCCTCACGGTCGCCGAGGGAAGAAGGGCTAGCTCCCGCCCGCCGCAGGGAGCGTGAAGGAGACGGTGGTTCCTTCTCCGGGTGCGCTCTCCATCCTCATCGCCCCACCCATCTGCGCAACCAGACTCCGCGCGACGGCCAAGCCGATCCCCAGACCGCCCCCCGCCGCCGACCTCGATTTGTCGACGCGGTAGAACCTCTCGAACACGTGGGGAAGGTCGACGGCCGGGATCCCGATGCCGGTGTCCTCTATCTGGAAGAGCACGTAGCCAGCGGCTGAGCCTGAGCCCGGGCGAGGTCGCAGCTCCTCCGCCCACTCACGCGGAGCGGGCCCGGCGCGCAAGTTGACATTCCCGCCAGGCGGAGTGTACTTGAACGAATTCCCCACGACGTTCAGCAGCACCTGCAGCAGCCGGTCCTCGTTGGCTCGGACGTGTGGCGTCGCCGGTTCCACGATCACCGTCACGGTCAGCGGCTTCTGCTCGAACTGCGGGCGCACGCGATCGGCCACGCCGTTCAGGATGACTCCCACGTCGAGCTCGGCGGGAGCGATGCGCTCCACCCCGGCTTCGATCCGAGAGAAGTTCTCGATATCGGCCACCAAGCGAGACAAGCGCGCCGCTTCGCGATGCACCAACTGGTAGGTCGCGGGCTCCTCGGGGATCACGCCGTCGAGCAGGCCCTCCATGTAGCCCTGGATGCTCGTCAGGGGCGTGCGCAGTTCGTGCGAGATGGTAGCGAGGAGTTCTCGCCGCACCTGCTCGGTCTGGTCGAGGCGCGAGGCCATCTCGTTGAAGGCATCGGCGAACTCGCCGATCTCGTCCTTTGCCGGATGAACCACTCTCTGAGCGTACTCGCCGGCGGCGATCCTGCGAGCGGCGCCTGCCATCTCACCGATGGTCGCGGTGATGACGCCGGAGAGGAGGTAGCTCGCGACGGCGGCCACCGTGACCGCGACCAACGCCGCGACGATCAGAGCATCGGTCACCCCTCGTGCCACGGCCGACTCCACGTCGGCCATCATCCCACCGCCCATCATCCCGCCCATGCCTTGGCCCATATGGGAGGAGACAGCCCCCACGGCGACGCCACGCACCAGGACGGCGACCACGACCACGACCACCGCGATCACAACCAGGAACCCCAGGAACAGTCTTGTGCGCAGCTTCATTCTCCCGGCACCTGGAACTTGTAGCCTACGCCGCGCACCGTGCGGATGAAGCGCGGCTGGGTCGGATCGTCGCCGATCTTCCTGCGCAGGTTGGCCACGTGCACATCGACGACTCGGGAGTCGCCCAGGTGGTCGTAGCCCCAGACGCTCTCGAGGAGCTGCTCCCGTGAGTAGACCCATCCGGGGTGGTCGGCGAGGGCGCGCAGGAGGTCGAACTCGATGGCAGTGAGTTCCGCCACGACCCCGTCGACACTCGCCTCACGGCTGCGTTCGTCGATGACCAGGGGGCCCCGCACCACAGGCCCGGTGTCCTCATCTGCTCCCTGCCCGGCCCGTCGCAGCACCGCGCGAACGCGCGCCACCAGGACCTTCGGGCTGAACGGCTTCACCAGGTAGTCGTCGGCGCCGGCCTCGAACCCCCGCAGGACGTCGTCCTCTTCTCCCCGCGCGGTCAGCATGATCACCGGCACGCCCACGGAGTCCTTCAGCCGCCGAGCCACTTGGAGTCCGCCCGGGCCGGGCAACATCAGATCGAGGATCAGCAGGTCGGGCGAGGCCGTCTCGACCGCCTTGATGGCCGAGTTCCCGTCGGCCGCCTGGGTGACGGCATACCCCTCGCGTTCCAAGTAGGCGGCCACCAGGCGACGTACGTTGTCGTCATCGTCGACGACCAAGATGCGTATCGGTTTACCCATGACGCCTCCGAGGCCGCGGTGGCAGCCCTTACTGGTTCACCGGGGCTCCGCCAGGCGACGGCCGATGTCCTCGGCTATCTCTCTTGCGGAGGGGAACTTGAGTATCTCGCCCTTGGCATCCACCCCGGGGCACAGAAGATCGCCGATCGGCTGCACATCGAGCACACGCCAGAAGTAGTTCACGACTTGGCGGGCGCCGTCGAAGACCGTCTTGTAGGTGGTG
>DASRMJ010000304.1:0-2603 GCA_035647995.1 Thermoleophilia bacterium
CTTCATGATCTCCGGCACAGCTACGCCACCTTGGCTCTCTCTGCCGGTGTTCACGCGAAGGTGATCTCCGAACGACTCGGGCACGCCAGCATCGCCATCACCTTGGACACCTACTCGCACGCCGTGTGTTCGTCAACCGAAAAGTTGACCACCTCGATAGTCGAAAAGTTGACCACCCCTTAGCTTGTCTTGTGGCGAGGTTTCGTGAGGCGCCCGGCGCTCTCGCGGAACCGGTAGGACTCTCCTTCGAACACGAGTACGTGACAGTGGTGGGTGAGACGGTCGAGCAGTGCGGCGGTGAGCGTCGCGTCGCCGAAGACCTCGGTCCAACGACTGAACTCCAGGTTGGTCGTCACGAGCACCGAGCCGGACTCGTAGCGCTCGGCGAAGAACTGGAACAGCAATGGCGCTCCGGGACCAAGCGGGAGATAGCCGAGTTCATCAACGATCACAAGGTCCGCGCTTCTCCAGGTTTTGAGGTAGCGGGGGAGCCGGTGCTCGTCGGCTGCTGCTAAGAGTTCCTGCGACAACGCCACCGCCGTGGTGAACCTGACTCTGGCTCCCGCATAGACCGCCGAGAGGCCGATCGCCGTGGCCACGTGTGTCTTGCCGGTCCCCGAGGTGCCGAGGCACACGACGTTCTCGCGCTCCTTCGTGAAGGCGCCCGACCCCAGACCAAGGACACGACCCTTCTCGAGGGACGGCAGTAGCGAGAAGTCGAAGGTCTCGAAGGTCTTGAGGGCCGGGAAACGGGCGGCCTTGATCCCCGCCGCCAGCCGATGCTCGGCCCGCGACTCGACCTCGGCAGCGAGGCAGGCCGCCAGCGACTCGAGATGGCCCCTGCCCGCTGTGACCGCGTCACGGGCGACCTCCTCGAAGGCACCTGAGAGCCCGGGCATCTTGAGCTCGCGGGCATAGAGCCGGATCTGGGCCGTGGTGATGTCGGCGTTCATGAGGCACACACCGCCAGCTCGTCGTAGCAGGTGAGATCCGCAGAGGGCAGCGGGATCTGAAGCGAGGCGGGCACCTCCACCGGACGGGGGACGCGATGGGCGGCGTTCAAGGCGAGCTGACGCACGCGCTCCGGCGTAACGGCTCCCGTGGCCATCGCCTCCCGTAGCGCGTCGGCGAGCCGCACGAGGCCGAACTCGCGGGCGAGCAAAAGGACGGCCGCGAAGGTGCGATGCCCCTCTTGGGTGCGGAGCGCCAGGTCGCGCGCGGCGGTGAAGACCGGGTCGGCACTTGAAAGCGCCGCACACGACAGGGCCGCCCGGGGCTTGCGCTCGAACGCGTCGAGGTAGTGGCCCAGGTGAAGCACCGTGGCACCCCTCACATAACTGCGCATGTGGACCGCGACGCAGGTGGATCCGTTAAAGACCTCCACGCGCTCGACGAAGCATTCGCTGCGAAGCCTGCGCCCCACATGGGTCACCGGGACCGAGTAGCGCACCCGGTCGACGGTCACGAGCGAGGTCTTGTTCACCACGACAGGGCGACTCACCGAGGGCGAGAACGGATGCTTGGGTAGTCCCGAGAGCGCGGCGGACTCGACCTCCCAGGCCGCGGCGTGACGCGAGCGCTCCCGCTCGCACCACGCCCGCAGGTGCGCGTTCAGGGCTTCAAGCGACGAAAAGGAGCGGGTGTGCGGCACCAGTGCGTTCCGGCGCACGTACCCGACCAGGTTCTCGACCGATCCCTTCTCATTGCCCCGCGCCGGCGTGCAGAAACTGGAGTCGAACAGGTAGTGGGCGCGCAGTTGGCTCAAGCGTTCGTGCTCGATGCGCTCGGGACCGGACAGGATCTTGGTCACGGCGGTCTTCGGATTGTCATACCAGACCTCCGAGAACACGCCCCCGAAAAACTTGAAGGCCTCGACATGACCGGCGAGCAGGGCCTCGAGCCTCTCCGAGGGCAGGGCGACCACGAACGGCACCTTGGAGGCTTTGGCGCGCATGCAGAAGAGCGCGACCTCGGTCCGCTCACCCAAGATCGTGACCACCGCGCCCCCGAAGTCGGCCTGGGCGATGCGCCCCCACGGTGCCTCCAGGGGCACGTACGCCTCGACGCGCCTGCCCCGTAGTCTGGCGACGGCCTGACGCACGGTGACCTCCGCACCGGTGAATCCATGCTCGTCGACGAGGCGGTCATACGCCCGCTTGGCGGTGTGGCGCTGTTTGCGGGGGGCGGTTTCGTCGTCCCTAAGCCACTGCGCGACGAAGCCGATGAACGGATCCATCACCGGGGACGGGCGTGGTCTCACCGATGTATAGGTGGGAGGCTCGGCGGGAGCCTCGAGGACCTTGCGCACCGTCTGCCGGGACACTTCGAGTTGGCGGGCGATCTTGCGGATCGACCAGCCGGCCTCGTGACGCTTCTTTATGAACTCCACATCGACCATCTTCAGCACATGCCCTTCCCCTGTCCGCAAAAGCACCCGACAACGGGGCTGACGGTACAGGACTCGTCCTTGAAGGTGGTCAACTTTTCGAGTATCGAACGGCCTCCAAGTGGTCAACTATCAGGGTATCGAACACAAAACTGGAGGGACGGATGCGATGAACGAGCCAAAGCAGATCGATCCACTTTATTGGCTCGTGAACACC
>DASRMJ010000305.1:0-3131 GCA_035647995.1 Thermoleophilia bacterium
CCGCTGCACGTTCTGCGCCATGTACAAGGACAAGCGGTTCCGCGTGCGCCCTCTCGAGGACGTGCTCGAAGACCTCGACCTCGCCCGCGCCACCTTCGCCCACGTGCCGGCCATCTTCTTGGCCGACGGCAACACGATAGCACTGCCCACCGACCACCTGCTCGCGATCTTGGCCCACGCCCACACCCTCTTCCCAGAACTGGAGCACGTGGGCCTCTACGGCGGAGCCCGGTACCTTGCCCGCGACCCCGGCCCCGACGACGCGGGGCGCCCTGGATTGGCGGCCGGCAAGAGCGTCACCGAACTCGCCGAGCTGCGCGGGGCGGGTCTGAGTGCGGTCTACCTGGGCCTTGAGAGCGGCGACGCCGAGGTCCTGCGCAACGTCAAGAAGGGCGTGACTCCGGACGACATGGTCAAGGCGGGCCGCAGGCTGAAGGAAGCCGGGCTCCCCGTCAGCCTGTACATACTGGTGGGTCTCGGCGGCCTCCACAGATACCGCGAGCATGCCCTGGGGACGGCGCACGTCATCAACGCCATCGGGCCTGACATCGTGCGGCCACGCACCCTCTACATCCAAGAAGGCACACCGCTGTGGCACCAGCGGCGGCGCGGAGAGTTCGTGGAGACCGGCCCGCGCGAAGCGCTTCTCGAGACGCGGCTGCTCCTGGAGAACATCACGGTGCCGTTGACGCTCCTCTCCGACCACATCACCAACTACCTTCCACTGCATGGACGGCTCCCAGAAGACCGCGACCGGCTGATCGACGCTATCGACCTTGCGCTGGCGAACGACGACCTCGACTCGCTGCGACCTACCCACTTCGATCACCTCTGATCGATGGCGGGGCGGCGCGTGAGGCGAGGCGCGCGTTGGGGCCCGCGGCGTGCTGCGCACCTCGTCGCCACCCCGACCGCACGCCCCGGATGTATCATCGCTCCGTGAGGACGGTCGATGGTGTCCGGACCGCCCTCCCAACGCAAGTCCGAGACGAGACAATCGGCCCGCTCCGCCTGCGGGCGGTCAGACTGGAGGCAGCGATGCGCAGCGGCTTCGAGACGGTCCGCGACGCGTCCGCCCCGGCCCTCTCTCCCGTGCACCATCCGCGGCATGGCCGGCGGCTCCGTTGATCGAGTGGCACCTCATGCTGGCGATCGCATCCATAGGCCTGGTCGCCGGGTTCCTGTCCGGGCTGTTGGGCATCGGCGGCGGGATAATCGTGACCCCGCTCCTGCTCTACATGCCGCAGCTCGTCGGCGCATCGACGCTGTCCATCCGCACTGTGGCGGGCCTGACGATCGTCCAGGGACTTCTCGCCTCACTGGTGGGGGCGATCTCTCACCGCAGGTTCAAGTTCTCGTCCGGCCGTCTCGCTGCATACATGGGCGCCACCATATTCGTTGCGGCGTTCCTGGGGGGAGCGGGATCGAAGCTGGTGTCCAACACCGTCCTCCTCGTACTGTTCTTGGCGTTGGCCTGCGCGGGCGGGATCCTCATCCTGCTGCCCACGAAGAACGAGGAGGAGTACCCCGCCGGGGCCGCCCTGGATTTCAACCCGGCGCGGGCGGTGGCGGTCGCCGCAGGCGTGGGATTGCTCGGCGGCATGGTGGGCCAGGGAGGGTCGTTCATACTCATCCCGCTCATGACCTGGTTCGTCAAAGTGCCCACCCGCATAGCCATCGGCTCGAACCTGGCCGTGGTGCTCTTCTCCTCGGCAGCCGGCTTCCTCGGCAAGGCCTTCACGGGCCAGATCGAGTGGTTGCTGGCCGTCCCGCTCGTGCTGACGGTGATCCCCTCGGCCGCATTGGGCAGCAGGGTCAGTCGCAGGCTCTCGGTGTTGACGCTGCGGCGCACTCTCGCCGTGGTCATCGGCGTCGCGGTGGTGCGCATCGCGGTCTCACTCCTGAGCGGTGAGGTCGCCGGCTGATCGTCGGCGGTCCATGACCGCATCCGGCGGCTTGCGAAGGTAGCGAAGCCGAACGTCCAAGGGCTCGCGCGGCCGCTAGAGCCGAGCCTCCGACCGCGCGGTCCCTACAACCCCAGATCGCCCGCGATCGCCTTCATCGCGTCCAACCCCAGCGCCAGGAACTCCTCCAGAGGGATGCCGAGCTCCTCGCAGGTGGCGATGTCCTCCCGCCGGGCGCCTCGCGCGAACGACGGTTCCTTGAAGCGTTTCTTCAGACTCTTGAGCTGGACGAGTTCCAGCTTCTTCTCCGGTCGGATGAGCGCGGCGGCCGTGACCAGACCCGTGAGCGGATCGGCGGCGAAGAGCGCACGGGCCATAGTCGTGGTGATCGTGGACCCGTTCGCCGGGTTGTGCGCCAGTATGGCGTCGAGGATCTCCTCATCGTCGAGACCCTCCGCGCGAAGCCACTCGACGGTGCGCGTGGCGTGGACGGTCATCATCTCGGCCGTCTGCTCGGCATCCAGGTCGTGAAGCAGGCCGGTGAGCCCCCAGCGGGCAGGATCGCCGCCGAGGCGGTTGGCCAGTGCGACCATGATGGCCTCCGCCGCGAGCATGTGGTTCACCAGGTTTTCGTTGCCGACGCGCTCGCGGACGAGCTTGAGTGCTGCCTGTCGTTCCAACGGGTGTGACCTCCTCGACTACGGGAATCAGCCGGCGAAAGCCGGCGGGCCGAGCGGACGGCTATGTCAGACGAGCGGCCCGAGTGGGCGGGTCCGACTCGACTATGGCGCCCCCGCCCCCTACTCCTTCTCGAACCCCTGGCTGGTGAACTTGAGCGTCCGACTGTTCTCTGTGACGGTCCGCACCACGTGATCGGGGACTCCGGCGGGGATCTCCGCTTCTACCTCAAGGGTGACCGTGACCTTTGTCCCAACCAGGCCGGTGAGATGCGCGATCACCTCCTCGGCGATTCGGCCCGCGTCGCGGCCCACTCGACTCTCGTCGAGCACGACCGTGCCGTGAAAGCGTCTGGGGTGGGTGGAGCCGTCGTCGATGACGTCAGTTCCGGGCGCGCCGCCCTCCGCACCCGGTGCGGAGCCGCGTGACCCATCGTCTTCCGCACTAGGAGGTGGGTCTGGCTTCGCGCTTTCGACATCGATTTGTCTACGTGCGACCTCCGGCTTCACCACGAGACCCGGGCTTGCCGCGTCGACCACCGACACGATC
>DASRMJ010000306.1:0-3301 GCA_035647995.1 Thermoleophilia bacterium
CTATAACGCGGCCGCGACCTCCGCTACCAGCGACCCCACCTCGGTGGGGTTGACCCCCACACGGATACCCACGGCCTCGAGGGCCCTCTTCTTTGCGCCCGCGGTGCCCGCCGATCCCGAGATGATGGCACCGGCGTGCCCCATCTGCTTGCCCGGAGGCGCGGTGAAACCGGCGATGTAGGCCACGACCGGCTTGGTCACGTGTCGTGTTATGAAGTCGGCCGCCCTCTCTTCTTCGTTGCCGCCTATCTCGCCGACCATAGCGATGATCTTCGTCTGGGGATCGGCTTCGAAACGGGTGAGAATGTCGATGAAGTTCGATCCCACGATGGGGTCGCCGCCGATGCCCACGGCCGTCGATTGGCCGAGTCCCTTCTGAGTGAGTTCGTTGGCTATCTGATAGGTGAGTGTTCCGGACCGGCTCACCAGACCCACGACGCCCTCGGCGAAGATCTGCGGAGGCATGATGCCCACGTTGGCCTTGCCCGGCGAGATGACGCCCGGGCAGTTGGGCCCGATCATCGAGACGCCCTTCACCCGCAGGTAGTTGTACACCTTGAGCATGTCGTGAGCGGGGATGCCCTCGGTGATGGTCACGATGAGCCCGACGCCCGAGTCGATGGCCTCGTACATGGCGTCGGCGGCGAAGCGCGGCGGCACGAAGATGAGGGAGACGTCGGCCCCCGTAGCCTCGACCGCCTCGCGCACAGTGTTGAACACGGGGATGCCTTCTACATCCTGCCCGCCCTTGCCGGGAGTGACGCCGGCCACCACTCGCGTGCCGTAGGCACGGTTGCGGAGAGCGTGGAACGACCCTTCGCGGCCGGTGAGGCCCTGCACCACGATCTTGCTGTCTTGATCGATCAGGATGGCCATCTCAGCGCTCCATTCCGGCCGCCAGCGCCACCGCCCGATGGGCCGCCTCGAGCATGGTGGCTTCCACGTGCAGCGTGGAGACATGGGCGGTCTCTATGATCTCCCGGCCTTCGACATCGTTGGTTCCGTCGAGGCGCACCACGATGGGCATGTCGATGCCCATCCGTTCTATGGCGGTGAGCACGCCCCGAGCGACCTCGTCACAACGGGTGATCCCGCCAAAGATATTGAAGAAGATCACCTTGACCTTGGGGTCGGAGGTGATGACCTCAAGGGCGCTCACGATCTCGTCGGCCTTGGCTCCCCCTCCCACGTCGAGGAAGTTCGCCGGTGCCCCGCCCGCGTCGGCCACCACGTCGAGCGTGCTCATCACCAACCCCGCACCGTTGCCCAGCACACCGATGTCGCCGTCCAACTTCACGTAGGTCACACCTCGCTCGGCTGCCATCTGCTCCTGCGGGTCGGCGGCCGCGACGTCGCGCATGGCGGCGATGTCCTGGTGACGGTAGAGGCTGTTGTTGTCCACCGAGAACTTGGCATCGAGGGCCACCAGCCGGCCGTCGGCCGTGAGGATCAACGGGTTAACTTCGACGAGCGTGGCTTCGAACCGCACGAAGGCGTCCCACAGGCGCGCGAACACGTCCCCGATGGGGCGGACCATGTCGGCGCCCAGCCCTGCACCGAAACAGAGGCGCCGTCCATGGTAGTCGCTCCACCCCGCCAAGGGATCGATCCACACACGGGCGAGAGCTTCGGGGTGGTCGTGGGCCACTTGCTCGATCTCCATGCCGCCTATCCCCGACAGCATGGCCAGGACCTTCTTCTCGCCCCGGTCGAGCACCAGCGCCGCGTACAGTTCGCGGGCGATCTCGGACGCTTCCTCCACCAGCACCTGACGCACCTGGTGCCCCCGGATGTCCATGCCGATGATCTGCTCGGCTACCTCGCGCGCCTGCGCGGGCGTGTCGGCGAGTTTAACGCCGCCGGCCTTGCCGCGGCCGCCGATGTGCACCTGGGCTTTCACCACGACCCGACCGCCCAGCTCGGCGGCCACTCGCTCCGCCTCCTCCGGCGTGCCGGCCACCGACCCCCTCGGAACGGGCAACCCCACCGAGGCGAACAGCTCCTTGCCTTGATACTCGTGCAGATCCATGCGTAGTACTCCACTCCGTCGTGTGATGACGCCCGGGGGCGCGCCGGTCGGCCGCCTCCGGACACCCCTCTCATCCCAGCCTTACAGGTGCAACGCCCCCGCACCCTTGAACTCGCCGAACTCCCCTCGCAAGACCCCGGTGATCTCGCCCAGGGTGGCGTAGAGCCGCAGGGCCTCCTTCATCGGGTACAGAAGATTCTCCGACGAACGCGCGGTGCGCCGCACCGCTTCGAGCGCGTCGGTCACGGCCGCCTCGTCGCGCTCGGCGCGCAGTCCGGTCAATCGCTTCTCCTGGAGTTGCTGCACCGTGGGGTCCACCCGGTGCAGATTGAAGCGCGGCTTCTCTCCTGTGGAGAACTTGTTCAAGCCCACGACGGCGCGATCTCCGCGTTCGATCGCCCTCTGATACTCGTACGCCGAATCCTCGATGGCCCGCTGCATGTAGCCCTGTTCGATGGCTTTGACGGAGCCACCCAGACGGTCGACCTCGTCCATCAGCTCCTGGGCCTTGGCCTCGAGGTCGTCGGTGAGAGTTTCGAGCGCGAAGGAGCCGGCCAGCGGGTCGGGGATGTCGGCCAGCCCCGATTCGTATCCGATGATCTGCTGGGTGCGCAGCGCGATGGCAACCGACTCGTCGGAGGGCAGCGCGAGCGCCTCGTCGAAGGAGTTGGTGTGCAGAGACTGGGTCCCGCCGAGCACGGCCGCGAGCGCCTGCAGCGCCACGCGCACGATGTTGTTGTGCGGTTGTTGGGCGGTGAGGGTCGAACCGGCCGTCTGCGTGTGGAAGCGGAGCATCTGGCTCTTCGGGTCGACCGCCCCGAAGCGGTCGCGCATGACGCGAGCCCACATGCGGCGGGCGGCGCGGTACTTGGCGACTTCTTCGAGCAGGTTGTTGTGCGCATTGAAGAAGAAGGAGAGTTGTCCCGCCAAAGCGTCGACCTCGAGGCCCGCGTCGATAGCCGCCTGCACGTAGGCGATGCCGTTGGCCAGGGTGAACGCCAGTTCCTCCGCCGCCGACGACCCCGCCTCGCGGATGTGGTAGCCGGAGATGGAGATAGTGTTCCACGTGGGCAGGTTCTCTTGGCAGTAGGCGAAGATGTCGGTGATGATGCGCATCGAGGGCGCCGGCGGAAAGATGTAGGTGCCGCGGGCCACGTACTCCTTGAGCACGTCGTTCTGGATGGTGCCCCGGAGTTGCTTCGTGTCAGCGCCCTGCTTCTCGGCCACCAGCTCGTACATCAGGAGCAAAATGGCGGCCGGGGAGTTTATGGT
>DASRMJ010000307.1:0-4022 GCA_035647995.1 Thermoleophilia bacterium
CCTCCAAGGTGGTGGTGGCCATCAACACCGACCCCACGGCCCCCATCTTCGACTACGCCGACTACGGGATCGTGGGCGACTGTCTGCAGGTGCTTCCGGCGCTGACCGAACGCGTCCGTGCCATCTCAAGCTGACAGGTAAGGGAGAAGGGCAGTCGTGCATACCAACGTGAAGGTCCTACTGGCGAAGCCGGGACTCGACGGTCATGACCGGGGAGCCAAAGTCATCGCCATCGCCCTCAAGGAAGCGGGCATGGAGGTCATCTACATGGGCCTCCACCAGACGCTCGAGGCCATCGTGGCCGCGGCCGTCCAGGAGGATGTGGACATCATCGGCCTCTCCATCCTCTCCGGAGGGCATATCCCTATCTGCCGGCGGCTCATGGAGCTCCTGGCCGAAGAGGGCATCGACGACATCGCGGTGTGCGTCGGTGGGGTCATCCCCAAGCGGGATGTCCCGGTGCTGAAAGAGATGGGCGTCAAGGGGATCTTCCCCGGCGGCGCCAATTTGCGCGAGATGACCGAGACCCTGAAGGCACTGGCGGGTTAGGAGCCTATAGATGGATGTGGCGCGTTACATCAAGAACGAGAAGGACCAGATAGAGGACGTCATCCTCTCCTCGGGGATCCACGTGAAACCGAAGTACGGTCCCGAGGACCTGGAAGCCGTCGGCTTCGACTACCAGAAGGACTTGGGCGAACCCGGGGAGTTCCCCTTCACCCGCAACCTCTTTGCCGAGGGCTACCGCACCCGCGAGTGGACCACCCGCCAATACACCGGCTTCGGCACCCCGCGCGAGACCAACGAGCGCTTCCGCCTCATGATCGACCACGGCCAGACCGGCCTCAACGTGGCCTTCGACCTGCCCACCCAGATGGGCCTCGACTCCGACCATCCGCTCGCCTGGGGCGAGGTGGGCCGGGTGGGCATGGCCGTCGACTCCCTGCGGGACTTCGAGGTGGCTTTCGCCGGTATCGACCTGCACAAGGTGGGTGCCGGTCTCACCATCAACGCGGTGGCCTCCATCATGCTGGCCATGTATCAGGCCGTGGCCGAGAAGCTGGGCTTCGATCGTACCAAGATCTCCGCGACTCCCCAAAACGACATCCTCAAAGAAGTCCTTGGACGGGGCGCCTGGATCTACGCGCTGGAACCGGCGGTGAAGCTCATCGGCGACACCATCGAGTACTCCATGACCACCATGCCCCGCACCAACCCGGTCTCCGTGTGCGGCTACCACATCCGCGAGAGTGGGGCGACTCCGGCGCAGGAGATGGCATACGCCTTCTTGATCGCGAACGCCTACATCGACGAGGTGGCGAAGCGTGGCTACGATCCCGAGGAGTTCGTAGGACGCTTCAGCTTCAACTTCAACATCTTCGGCAACCTGTGGGAGCAGGTGGCCAAGTTCCGGGCCGGCCGCAAGGTGTGGGCTCACAACCTGAGCGACAGGTATCAGGTGAAGAACCCCAAGAACTTGTGGCTGCGCGGTCTCTTCGCCGGGGGCGGCTCTGGTCTTACCAAAGCGGAACCCGAGAACAACATCATGCGCGGCGCCTTCTACGGCCTGGCCGCCGCCCTCTCCGGGGCGCAATCCACGGCGCTCTGCTCCTTCGACGAGGCCTTCACCATCCCCACCCCGCGCTCGGCGCTCCTCTCGCTGCGTACCCTGCAGATCCTCATGGACGAAGTGGGCATGCGCGACACCGTCGACCCGCTCGCCGGCTCCTACTTCATCGAGACGCTCACCAAGCAGATGGAAGAGAAGATCTGGGAGGAGATGCGGGAGATCGAGGAGCAGGGTGGCGTCATCAAAGCCATCACCAACGGCTACCTCCCGCGCAAGCTGGCCTGGCAGGCCTACGAGTTCGAGCGCGACGTGCAGAAGGGTGACCTCATCAAGGTGGGCGTCAACAAGTATGCCGAGGAAGAGGACGCCGACGTGGACCTCCACGAGTACAACGAGGCCTGGGCTGAGGAGAAGCTGGCCGACCTGGTGGAGCTCAAGCGCACCCGGGATTCCGCGGCCGTGGCGTCTTCGCTGAAGAACTTGGAGGCCGTGGCCCGGGCGGGCGGGAACGTCATGCCCGCACTGGTGGAGTCCTGCAAGGCCTACGCGACCGTGGGGGAGATGTCCGATGTCTTCCGCGACGTGTACGGCGTGTTCAAAGAACCGAGCATCTTCTAAGGGGGCTGGGCCGGTGTACAAGATAGGGATAGATGTCGGGGGCACCTTCACCGACTTCCTGCTCAGTCGTGACGACGGTACGAGCTCCATCTACAAGGTGCTCTCGACTCCCAAAGACCCGTCCATCGCCACCATCCAAGGCATCGAGGAGATGGCGAGGGACCTGGGGCTGTCCACGGCGGACTTCCTCAGGCGGGTGGTCACCATCGTGCACGGCACGACGGTGACCACCAACGCCACTCTGACCTACCGGGGGGCCAAGACGGGGCTGCTCACCACGCGCGGCGTTCGCGACGCGCTCGAGATGCGGCGCGGCATCCGCGAGGAGCAGTACAACAACCGCTACGAGAACGCGCGGCCCGTGGTAGAGCGCTACCTGCGTCTGCCCGTCGACGAGCGTCTGGACTACGCGGGCAACGTGGTGAAGCAGCTGGACGAGGGCTCCGTCGCGGCCGCGCTGGCCGAATTCCAGCGGGAGAACGTGGAGGCCGTCGCCATCTGCTTCATGAACTCCTTCGCCAACCCGGCGCACGAGCGCCGCGCCGCGGAGCTGGTGCGCGAGGCGATGCCGGACGTCTTCCTTTCGGTGTCGGCCGATGTGGCGCCGGCCATCCGCTTCTACGATCGGGTCTCGACCACGGCGCTGAACGCCTACATCGGCCCCGTGCTTACGCGCTATCTTACGAGCCTGGTAGCGCGGCTGGAGTCGTTCAGCTACGAGGGCATCCTGCTGATCATGGCTTCGAACGGCGGGGTCATCTCGCCGCAGTCGGCGATGGACCGCCCCGCCATGACGCTCCTTTCCGGTCCCGCGGGCGGGCCCGTGGCCGGCCTGGCGTTCTCACAGGGGCAGGGTTACCGGGACTGCATCACCTGTGACATGGGCGGCACCAGCTTCGACGTGGCCCTGATCAAGGACGGCGAGCCGCTCACCACGGTGGAGGGCGAGATCAACCGGCTGCGCATCAGCCTACCCATGCTGAACGTGGTGACCATAGGGGCCGGCGGTGGCTCCATCGGCTGGATCGATGAGGTCGGCCTGCTGCGCATGGGCCCGCAGAGCGCGGGCGCCGATCCGGGCCCGGCCTGCTACGGCCGCGGCGGCCAGGAGCCCACCTGCTCCGACGCCGACCTGGTGCTGGGCTACCTGGACCCCGACTTCTTCGCGGGCGGACGTCTCAAGCTGGACGCCGCCGCGGCCGCCGCCGCCATCGAGGAGCGCGTGGCCAAGGCGCTCGGCCTCTCCATGGAGGAGGCCGCGGCCGGCATGTATGAGGTGATCAACGTGAGCATGGCGGCGGCCGTGCGCGAGATCGCCGTGAACAGCGGCTACGACCCGCGCGACTTCCCCCTGGTGACGGCCGGCGGCGCCGGCCCCAACCACGCCTGCATGATCGCGCTTGCGCTGTCCATCCCCGTGATCCTGGTGCCGAGGGAGAGTTCGATCTTCTGCGCGGCCGGCATGTTGCGCTCCGACCTGCGTCACGACTTCGTGCGCACGTATCCAGTGCGCGTCGACTTGATAGACATGGCTCGCTACCAACGTCTGTTCACAGAGATGCGCGACGAAGGCCGCGGCCTGTTGCTGTCGGAAGGCATCGGCGACGATCGGATCAGTTATCAGCCCAACCTCGAGCTGCGTTACCTGCGGCAGTACCACGAGGTCAACGTGCCCGCCACCTGGGACGAGATCATGTCCGGCGATTTCTCGGGCATCGTCTCCCGCTTCCACACCGCGCATGACACCCTCTACGGCTACTCGCTGGAGGACAAAGGCACGCCTGTCGAGCTGATCAACATGCGTCTCGTGGCTGTGGGCGATACGGAGAAACCC
>DASRMJ010000308.1:0-3670 GCA_035647995.1 Thermoleophilia bacterium
GTCGTCGAGCATCGGGCCGGTTGTGGCGGCGTAGACCACGTTACAGGCGAGCGCTCCCCGGATGCCTTCGTTGAAGAACTCGACCATCCCCCCGGCGGCGCCACCCTGCTCGGTGGAGGTCTCGAGGCCGACGATGTGGGCCCGCTCCTGCTCCGTCAGCAGCCTGAGATCGAGCACGTCGGCGACGCAGGCCAGGGCATGGCGTATTCGCGCGGCCAACTCATCCAGTGTGTGACTGTTCTCTGCGTTCACGCTGTCCTATCCTCATCGTGGGTCGTCGGTGGCGCGACGGTTCGCGGCCACCCCAGGTTGTCGGTGACGCCAAGATTCGCCGCCACCCCAGGTCGGCGGTGGCGTCACGGTCGACTGTCGGTGGCGCGGCGGTTCGTGGTCATCTGGAGGACGACCGTCCCTCGAGGAGATCGCGAGCCCTCAACCCGAGGCCTACGGCCACCAGGTCGTCCGTGGCCGCCAGGCTGCGTCCCAAGATCCCCTCGATGCGCGCTATCCGTTTCGCGAGCGTGTTCCGATGCATGTGCAGCTCGGTCGCCGTTCGGCTCAACGAGCGTTCGTGAGCCAGGAAGACCTCGAGCGTGTGGAGCAGTTTCGAGCGGCGGGCGGCGTCGTGGTCCGCGAGAGGTCGCACCGTCTCGTCGTAGATGGCAGCCAAGCCCTCCGGACTCTGGGCGTCGAGGAGCCGGTTCTGCGGGTGGATCTGGTCGAAGAAGCGGATCCGGAGGCCGCCGGTCTGTCGGGTGAGTCCCAGCGCTTCTCTGGCCTGCCGGAACGCCAAGGCGACAGGTGCGGCACCCACCCCCGCCGCCGAGACGCCGATGCTGATGCGGGCCGGCGAGAGCGTCTCCTCCAGCCGTGCCCTGAGAGCCGCCAACGTCCGCTCGGCGCCCGGAGGCGTCGGATCGGCGAATTGGATGAGCGTCACCACGGTGTCGCTCTTCAGGATGCTAAGGAAGGGCAGCCCCTGGTTCGCCAGGAAGGCGTCGGTGGCTTCGAGGAACCGGCTCTTGAACTCCTGGATGCGCTCTTCGCGGTGGGCTCCGCGTCTCGTCTTCCCGAAGCGCTCGGCGAACTCGTCGATGTCGAGCACGGCTAGGCGCCAGGACCGCGACGCGTCGAGGCTGTATTGACGCATCCGCGAGGCCAGCTCCGTCTCGGTGCCGATGCCGGACACCAGGTCGTCCATGAGTCCCGTGCGCATGCGGCGCTGCAGGGCGGCGACGTCACGCCCGCGCAAGACATCGAGCATGAGCAGCTTCTGCGCGAACGACAGCGTGGTCTCCGCGAGCTCCGGGATAGGGCGGTTGGTGTAGACGGCGAGGAGAACCCTCTCCACCGCGCCGTGGAGCGACGCCTCCCGGTATGAGACGCGAAAGCCCGACGACTGGAAAGCCGGGTGGGGTTCTTTACGGTCGCGGTGTTCGAGGTAGCGCGACCAGAGCGTCGCCTGCCCTCGAGCGGAGACGCGCGCTTGTCCTTCAGCGACAGTGAGGAGCGAGCCCGCGCCGTCGAAGAGCATGACCGTGGCCTCGAGCAGGTGGCCGAGCTGCTGCACCAGCTCGGGGATGCCACGCTCTTCGATCAGGAGTTCCAGCAGATGGTTTTGCACCGACATGCTTCGGCGCAGCCGGTAGGTGTCCCGCGCCGCCAGCGCGTCATAGCTGTAGGCCAGGAGTCGCCGAAAGGGCACCGTCTTCGGCAGAGTGAACACGGGGAAGGCGAGCTCCTCGGCGCGCTGCACGGCCGCCGCCGGCAACTCAGTCAGATAGTGCTCCAGAGCCACCCCGAGACCGGCCATGCCCGTCGCCGACAGCAGCTCTACCAGCCGGACGCCGGCGGTCGGATCCGCCTTGATGTTGAGTCCGGTGGTGAGAAGGATGCTGTTCGGCGCCATCCACGGGGTGGGATCCTCGAGTTCCGATAGGTGTATGCCTTCCACGGCGCGGTCGATCGCGGCCGAGCCCGCCAAGAGTCGCAGCTGGAACTCCTGCTCGGAGATCAGATCGCGTACTGTGAGAGGTGGTTTCTTCATGTGCACCCTGCTGCGGAGAGGGTCTAGTAGTGTGCATGCTACCACTGGACCGCCGGTTCGGCCCACAGATAGGCTGGGTCGGTCATCGATACCTCATCGGCCCCTCCGCCGTCGACGATGCCACGCTCGAGGCGACCGTCCCGAAGTAAGTACTCTTCGGCTCGTGGCCTGTATCATGGATTTCGAAACGAACGCCGGTGCTATCGGCACAGACGCCGGCGCGCCCACGGATGCCGATGCCGTGGGCACCTGGACCGAGAACAGAGGGAGGCAGCGTCGCATGACCACAGATTCACAGATGTCCGCCCGGGAGATGGTGGAGTTGACGAAGAAGCACTCCTTCTTCTCCTGGTCCGTGCAGTCGCAGGTGAGCCCCATCCCCATGGCGCGGGCCAAGGGTGTCTACTTCTGGGACTCCGACGGCAAGCGCTACACCGACATGAACTCCCAGCTGATGTGCGTGAACATCGGTCACGGCGACCAACGCGTCATCGACGCGATCAAGGCTCAAGCCCAGGAACTCGTGTATGCGGGCCCCGGCATGGCCACGCGGGTCCGCGCCGAGATCGGCCCGATGATGGCAGAGGTCACTCCAGGTGACCTCGACACCTTCTTCTTCACTCTCGGAGGCGCCGAGGCCAACGAGAACGCCATCAAGATGGCACGTCAGTTCACCGGGCGCCACAAGATCATCGCCCGCTACCGTTCCTATCACGGCGCGACCGCCGGCGCCATGACGCTCACCGGGGACCCACGCCGCTGGGCCAACGAGCCGAGCATCCCGGGTGTGATCAGGGCCTTCGACCCCTACAAGTACCGCAGCCACCTCTACGCCGAAGGCGACAGCGATCAGGTGTTCTCTCAGAAGTGCCTCGACCAGATGGAAGAGATGATGATGTATGAGGGGCCGCAGACGATCGCGGCGGTCTACATCGAGTCCGTCACGGGCACGAACGGCCTCATCGTGCCTCCCGACGGCTACCTCCAAGGTCTCCGAGCCCTCTGCGACAAGTACGGCATACTCCTGGTGGCGGACGAGGTCATGGCCGGTCTCGGTCGCTGTGGCGAATGGTTCGCGGTGGACCACTGGGACGTGGTGCCCGACATCATCACCATGGCGAAGGGCCTCACTTCCGCCTATCTTCCTTTGGGGGCGGTGGCCATCAGCGGGAAGATCGCCGAGTACTATCGGGATAACAAGTACTACGGCGGCCTCACCTACAATGCGCATCCGATGTCGCTGGCGGCGGCCGTCGCCAATCTCAAGGTCATGCACGAGGACGACTTGGTGGGCAACGCCCGCCGCATGGGTGCTGTCATGGCCGGTCTCATGGACGATCTGAAAGCCAAACACCCGTCCGTGGGCGACGTTCGCTCGATCGGCCTGTTCGGCGTGATCGAGTTGGTGCGGAACCGCGTCACGAAGGAGCCGATGGCGCCGTTCAACGGCACCAGCCCGGAGATGGCCAAGCTGGGCGCGTTCTTCAAGGAGAACGGGCTCTTCGTCTTCGTCAACTGGAACAACTTCTTCAGCAACCCGCCGTTGTGCATCACGGAAGCCGAGCTACGCGAGGCCTACGAGATCTTCGACGCCGGTCTTGCCATCACGGACGAAGCCGTCAC
>DASRMJ010000309.1:0-4659 GCA_035647995.1 Thermoleophilia bacterium
CGGTCGGCTCGTGCGGGTCTGTCGCGAGGGCCCCGTGTTCTCCGGAGAAGAGGCGTTCGGAGATGCCCCGCATTCCTGCGCGGCGGAGGGGGAGGCACTGTGAAGGCTCGAAGGGGGCGGGAAGAACGGCGCACGTCCGCATTGAGTACTCGCCTGGGGCTGCTCGAGTTGGCGCATCCCTTGATCAATGCTTCGGGCACATTCGATCTGTTCGAAGTGGCGGAGAGTCTCGGGATGGATGGCGACGGGGCGGGCGTCCGGCTGTTGGCGGATCCGCCGTTCTCGGCCTACGTGCCCAAGACGGTGACGCTGGAACCTCGCCGGGGGAACGAACCCCCGCGCCTACTCGAGACGGAAGCGGGTCTGCTTAACTCCATCGGTCTGCCGAACCCCGGGGTAGAGGTGTTCGTGACGCGGGAACTCCCTCGACTCCTGGCCCTGCCCCGGCCGGTGATCATGAACGTGGGGGGCTTCTCTCTCGAGGAGTACGTGGCGACGGTAGCGCGCATCCGGCGGGAGTTGGACGGGTCGGCCGGATCGCTCGTGGGGGGAAGGCCTTGGACGGAGCGCGTGGGCCTGGAGCTCAACATCTCCTGCCCGAACGTTCACTCTGGATGCATGTCCATAGGGACCGACCCAGCCGAGACCGCCGCTCTCGTCGAGGCGGTGCGGCCTGTGTGGCCGGGTCTCCTGCTGGCGAAGCTGACTCCCAACGTCACGGACATCGCCTCGGTCGCCCGAGCGGCACAACACGCCGGTGCGGATGCGCTCTCGTTGGTGAACACCTTCAAGGGCTTGGCGCTCGATCGCGCGTCCCTGCGGCCATACCTGGGTGGCGGAACCGGTGGCCTCTCGGGGCCCGCGATCAAACCCCTCGCCCTGCGGTGCGTCTACGAGGTGTTCGAGGCGGTCACGGTGCCGATCGTGGGGATGGGTGGCGTCACCGACGTGCGCGATGTGGTGGACTTCCTGGCCTGCGGCGCCTCGGTGGTGGCGATCGGCTCCGCCGTCTTCCGCGATCCGTGGGCGGCGCGCCGTTTGGCCCAGGAACTCGAGGAGTACCTGGGCGCCCACGATCTGAGCCTGGCCGACCTCATCGGCCGCGCTCATCGATAGACCTGGTTGCGCCGCGTCGACGCATGCGCAATAATCACGCGTACATGACCACTTCCCCAGTGATATCGGCCCAGACTCCGGAGCGTAGCCACCAGCAGCGTATCGACGCTCTGCAGAGGGCCAACGGCATCCGCACGGAACGTGCGCGGTTGAAGCAGTCGCTCAAGAGCGGTGCGGTGCACATCCACGACGTGCTGGTGGAGCCCCCGGAGTACGTTCACACGGCGAAAGTCTTCGATCTGATCCTGGCGGTTCCGAAGTACGGTAGGGTCAAGACCTCTCGCATACTCGAACGGTGCCGTGTGAGCCCGTCCAAGACCGTCATCGGCCTCACGCCGCGCCAGCGACGCGAGTTGGTAGAACACCTCAAAGGCTGACGGGGTAGACGGTCGCCAAGTTGATCGTCATCTCCGGGCCTTCCGGTGCGGGCAAGGGCACTCTCATCGCCCGCGTCCTCCCACAGTTCCAGCACCTGGTCAAGTCTGTGTCGGCCACCACTCGCCTCCAACGGGATCGAGAGCTGGATGGTCGCGAGTACATCTTCATCACGCGCGATGAGTTCCTCCGCAGGGTCGAGCAGGGAGAGTTCCTTGAATGGGCCGAGTACGGCGGGAACCTTTACGCCACGCCGGCGGCGGCGGTGCAGGCCGCCCTCGACCGAGGCACAGACGTGATCTTGGAGATTGAGTTGCAGGGTGCGCGCCAGGTCATGGAGAGGGTGTCGGACGCCGCGACTGTGTTCATCGCCCCGCCGTCTCTGCGGGAGTTGGAGGAGCGCCTGCGTCGTCGCGCCACGGAGACCGAGGAGACCATCGGGCTGCGCATGGAGCACGCCCGCGACGAGCTCGAGGAACTCGCGCGGGACGCCCTGAGGAAAAGCAGAGAATTCCACTATGTTATAGTGAACGGCGACGTCGATATCGCCGCGGGCGAACTGCGCTCCGCGATCGAGGATATCCGAAGGAACGACTCAACGAGGTGATTGCAGGGATGTACAAGCCCACGGTTGACGAGATCATCAAAGGTCTCACGGAGCACATGGACGAGAACGACGAAGCCCTCACTCGCTACACGGCAGTGATGGTCGCGGCTCGGCGGGCGCGTCAGATCAACAGCTACTATCGCAGTCTGGGCGAAGGCGCCGGCTTCGAGGACCTCGCGCCGCCGCTGATCCACACGAGCTCCCGCAACTACCTCACCATAGCCATGGAAGAGGTCGCCCGCGGGGAGATCACCTACAAGCTCCGTACGGAGCACTAGGCACCGGGCGGGTGGCGACACCCCGTCTTGTGAGGGCACGATGACGGGCCGGCCCACGGTTCTTCTTGGGGTAACCGGCGGTATAGCCGCCTACAAGTCGGCGGAGCTGCTGAGGGGCTTTCAGAAGGCGGGCATGGAAGTGCGCGTCATCATGACGGAGGCGGCCACCCGCTTCATCGCGCCGCTCACCTTCGAGACGCTCTCCGGCTACCCCGTGCATGTGGGTGACCTGCTGCGGGCGGACTCGACCATCGCTCATATCGAAGCGGGGAATGCGGCCGACATCTTCGTGATCGCGCCCGCGACGGCGAACACATTGGCGAAACTCGCCAACGGACTGGCGGACAACCTCCTGAGTGCCACCTATCTAGCCTACTCCGGCACGGTCGTGGTGGCGCCCTCCATGAACACCAACATGTGGAATCACCTGTCGACGCAACGGAACGTAGCCACCGTGCGGGAGCACGGGGCGTTCGTACTCGAGCCGGGGGCGGGTGAATTGGCGTGCGGGGTCTACGGTTCCGGGCGCATGGCTGATCCGGACAGCATCGTGGCCGAGGTGAAGCACCGCCTGCAGGTTGTGCGGAAGACGGACCTTCGCGGCCTGCGCGTGGTGATCACCGCCGGAGGCACACGAGAGCCCATCGACGCGGTGCGTTTCATGGGGAACCGCAGCTCGGGCAAGATGGGCGTGGCGCTCGCCCGCGCGGCCTTCGACCGTGGGGCCTCGGTCGACCTGGTGAAGGCGAACGTAGACCTGCCGCTCGCGCCGGGTGTGAGAGAGTACGACACCCCCACGGCGCGCGCGATGTACGACAAGGTGATGCAGCTCCTGCCGGACACCGATATCCTCATCATGGCCGCCGCTGTCGCCGACTATCAGGCTGTCGATGCGGCCGTGGGTAAGATGGGGAAGAGCCAAGACGAGCTCATGGTGCGGCTCGAGCCCACGAAGGACATCCTCTGCGAGGTCGCCTCCCACCGCAGCCACGGGCAGATCATCGCGGGATTCGCGGCCGAGTTCGGAGATTTCGGCGTGAAGCGGGCCCGCGAGAAGCTGCTGCGCAAGCGACTCGATCTCATCGTGGTCAACGACATCTCTCGTGCGGACATAGGCTTCAACTCCGACTATAACGAAGTCGTGATCCTGATGCCGCGAGGTGAGACCAAGGTGAGTCGTGCGCCGAAGGAGACCATCGCGGAGATCATCCTGGACCACATCGCCCGTGAGGCCAGAGCCCGCCGCGGCGACCCCACGCCTCTGCCGTGAGACGACAGGAGGTCCTGTTCCGCATGGCCACGGACGTGGACGGCTTCAGAGGGTTCTTCGAAAGCCAGGGATTGGTGGCCTAGCGGTCGCGGCTACCGGCGAACGAGAAGAGGCGCCGCTCCCAGGAGCGGCGCCTCTTTGTGCACGTGCGGCGCGTCTCTCCGGTCAGGGGACCGGCATAGACTCCGGATCTCTTCAGGCACTCTCGCGCATAGCCTGGATATCCACCGAGTTCTTGATCGTCTCGAGAGCCTTGGCTTCGATCTGCCTGATGCGCTCGCGGCTCACGTTGAAGCGGGAACTGACTTCGGCAAGCGTGCGGGGATGCTCTCCCTTGAGTCCGAAGCGGAGTTCCACGACCTTGCGTTCCCGCTCGTCCATGGTGCGGAGCACTCGGTCGAGGCTCTCCTTGGCGATGATGCTGTGCACGGCTTCAGCCGGATCGGGCGTGCTGCTGTTCTCTATGAAATCGCCCAACTCGGCATCTTCCTCGTCACCGATCGGGGTCTCGAGAGAGGTGGTGCGCTGGGCGATCTTCCGCATCTCGCGCACTTCCTGAGCGTCGACGCCGAGTTCGTCGCCGAGTTCCTCGTCGGTCGGTTCACGCCCGGTCTCTTGGAGGAGTTTCCGTTCGGTGCGCACCATCTTGTTGATCTTCTCGATCATGTGCACCGGGATGCGGATGTTGCGGTCCTGGTTGGCGATAGCCCGCGTGATGGCTTGACGGATCCACCAGGTGGCGTACGTTGAGAACTTGTAGCCTTTGCGGTAGTCGAACTTCTCCACCGCGCGGATGAGGCCGGTGTTGCCCTCCTGGATGAGGTCGAGCAGGTCCATATCCTGGGCGTGGTAATTCTTGGCGATAGAGATCACCAGGCGCAGGTTGGACAGGATCATGCGGTCCTTGGCCGGCTTATCGCCTGCTTCGATGCGCTTGGCGAGCTGGATCTCGTCACTCTTGGTAAGGAGAGGGGTCTCCCCAGCTTCTTTCAAATATAGGCGAAGAGGGTCGT
>DASRMJ010000310.1:0-3187 GCA_035647995.1 Thermoleophilia bacterium
GCCAGGTCCGCGGGACACTGGGCCAGGTCCGCGGGACAGTGGGCCAGGTCCGCGGGACAGTGGGGCGGGAGCACCGCATATCGACCTTATCTCCAAGGGTCCGTCGTGAGTGCTCTGCAACCTCGCCGTGGGCGTGATGGAGGAACTGCAAAGTGACCATGCCGGAGCCTTCTCGTTCGCCGTCGTCGACGCTTCCACACGAGACGGCGTCAAGCGACTCCAGGAGTTGAGGCCGGGGGCCGGCCGACAGATCCCCGTGCCCGGAGTCGTGGTCGACGGGGCCATCGTGTTCGATCGCATCCCTGACATGGACGAGTTCGGGGAGTGGCTCGACGCCGCGACGAGCACGTAGGCCAACCGGGTAGACCTTCCGGGCCGATTTCTTCTACAATCGGCGTCTATGCGCGAACTGGGCCACATCACTCTGCTGATCGACCGGATGGCCGACGCCCCGGACTTCGAGGCGGCCGCTCAAGCCTTGATCGAGTGGGCGCGGGAACTCACCGGTTGTGAGTCGGCGTTCGTGCGCATGAGGCGCGAAGGCGGTCAGGGCCGCGGATGGATGCCCGTGGTGGCCGCGAGCGGAGCTTCTTCCGACTTCCTCCGTGACGAGGCCGTCGTGACCGACTCCGAGTGCATGTGCGGGCGGGTCTCCGTGGGCACCATCGATGCGGATCGCCCCTACTTCACCGATGAAGGCTCCTTCTTGTGGGGGCGGGTCGGGTCCATCTTCTCGGAGTTCGAGCCGGCCACGCTCGGCTCGATGCGCTCGCGCTGCGTGCTCGAGGGGTACGAATCGCTGGCCATCATCCCTCTGGTGGGCGCTGATGGCACCGTGGGCTGCATCCACCTCGCCGACAGCCGGCCGGACCTGTTCGCGGAGACTCGGGAACTGCTCGAGGCGGCCGGCAGGATGGCCGGCCGCCTCCTTCACAACCACCGAGAACAAGACTCCGAGCGGGCCGCGCTCGAAACGATCAGGGAAGCCCTGCTTCCGACCCGGCCCCCGTCGGTGGCGGACGTGGAACTCGGAGTCTTCGCGACCACCGCTGAGGTGTTGATGCGTGTTGGCGGGGATTTCTACGACGCATTCGAACTCCCCGACGGCAAGGTGGCGCTGGTGGCGGGGGACTACTCCGGCAAGGGCCTGGACGCGGTGGGCGCCGCGGCGAACCTGCGCTACCACTTGGCGGCGCTCGTGGCGAGTGCCGAGAAGCCCGGCGCCTTCCTGCAGCAGGCCAACGTCACCCTCTCGGACGTGCTCTCACCGCGCCGTTTCGCCACTGCCATCTGCTGCGCCCTCGACCCTCGCAACGGTCGGCTGGAGGTGGCCCTCGCCGGCCATCCAGCCCCGCTGCTGCGGCGGAAGGGGCGAGTGATAGAGCTGGATGCTCCGGCAAACCTGCCCCTGGGCGTCGCCGTTGATGGTCTGTTCGAGACCGCATCATTCTCGCTCCGGAAGGACGACCTCCTGGTGCTCTATACCGACGGCGTGAGCGAGGCGCGTCACGAAGGCAGCCTCTTCGGGATCGAGGGCATCGCGCGGATCATCATGGACGACCCCGACTCCCCCCTGGCCGAGACCGCTCGTGCGGTGGTAACGGCCTCGGGGGCCCATCACGATCCAGCCCTACCCGACGACGATCGCTTGGTCCTGCTCGCGCGAACGCTCCGCTGACGTCTCAGACGCGCGAAACACCTGGTGGTAGAATCGACACGCTAGTGACGCTTGATACCGCTGGATATCGATGTCGCCTCGGGCCGCTGGCCCGACGAGGAGGGGACTGTTGAGCAAGAAGTACAGGGTCGCCGTGGTGGGTGCCACTGGGGCTGTGGGCCAGGAGATGCGGGAGATCCTCGCGAGTAGGAGTTTCCCCGTCTCGGAGCTGGTGCCGCTCGCCTCCAGCCGGTCCGCCGGGATGGAGCTGGAGTTCGGCACGACGTGCGTCGAGTGCAAGGAACTCGCCGAGGATAGTTTCGTCGGGATCGACATCGCCCTGTTCTCCGCGGGCGCCTCCATCTCGGAAGTCTACGCCCCCATCGCCCGTGACGCGGGCTGCGTCGTCATCGACAACTCGTCGGCGTGGCGCATGGACCCGGACGTCCCCCTGGTGGTGCCCGAGGTCAACCCGGACGCGGCGGCGCTGCATCGTGGCATCATCGCCAACCCGAACTGCTCGACCATCCAGATGGTCGTCGCCCTCAAGCCCCTGCACGATGAAGCGACGATCACCCGCGTGGTGGTCTCCACCTACCAGGCCGTCTCCGGCACCGGGACGGAGGCCATCAGCGAGCTGATACGCGAATCGGACGAACTGCTCGAGGGTGTGCTGCCGCAGATCGAGGTCTATCCCTACCAGATCGCCTTCAACTGCCTGCCGCACATCGACTCCTTCCTCGAGGACGGGTCCACCAAGGAAGAGCAGAAGATGGTGGACGAGACCAAGAAGATCATGGGCGACGACTCCATCGCGGTGACGGCCACCTGCGTTCGGGTGCCCGTGGAGAACGGCCACTCGGAGGCCGTGAACGTCGAGTTCGCACGCGGTATCACCCCGGAGAGGGCACGGGAGCTGTTGGAGCGCATGCCCGGAGTACTGGTGACCGACGACCCCGCGTCCAGCCTCTACCCCATGCCCATCGTCGCATCAGGCACGGACCCCGTGTACGTAGGCCGGATCCGGCGCGACCCCACAGTCCCCCACGGGCTGAACATGTGGGTGGTCGCAGACAACCTGCGCAAAGGGGCCGCCCTCAACGCGGTCCAGATAGCGGAGCTCTTGATCGAGCGAGACCTGGTGCGCGTGCCCCACTAGGCGCGCCGTCGCGGTCAAGCGTCGAGCGCCGACCTCACCGTCCGGGCCAGCTGATCCGCCGTGAACGGTTTCGGTATGAACCAAGGAGCATCCTCGACCGCCCCCATCAGGTCGCCGTCGGCCTCCAGCACGTAGCCCGACATGAACACCACGGGCAACTCGGGGTGCGTCTCGCGCAGGAGCGACACCATGCGAGGGCCGGTCATCTTGGGCATGAGCACGTCGGTGACGACACACTGGATGCGCGGGCCTTCGATCTCCATCACCCGCAGGGCGGCCTCGCCGTTGTCGGCCCCGAACACTTGGTACCCCAGCGAGCTCAGCATCCGCGTCGTGAGTCGCAGCACGGCCGGCTCGTCCTCGACCACCAG
>DASRMJ010000311.1:0-8568 GCA_035647995.1 Thermoleophilia bacterium
CGCCGATGCCGTCGCCCGTTGGACCATCTGCTCAAGATCCCCCCTCACCGGCTTCTGGGGTGACGCCAACGTGGGAGGATACTTCGGCGCCGAACTCAAGTCCGCCGGCTATGACGGCGTGGTGATCACCGGAGCGGCCGCCGCCCCCGTGTACGTGGCCATCCACGACGGCGAGGTCGAGATCCGCGACGCCGCCGACTACTGGGGCGCCGACGTGTACGACACCACCGACCGGCTGACCGGAGACCTGCGTCGCGAAGGAGGGCGGGCCGGCCAGGTGCTCGCCATCGGGCCGGCCGGGGAACGACTCGTGCGCTATGCCGCCATCGCGAACCGTAAGCGCCACTGGGCCGGACGCGCAGGGCTCGGCGCTGTGTGGGGGGCGAAGCGCCTCAAGGCGATATATGTGCGCGGCACGGGGTCGGTGCCGATCGCCCACCCGGAGCGCTTCTCGGCGCTGCGGGCCGAACTCAAGGCACTCTACGCCGACGACCTTCTCATCGAAGCATTGCGGGCGTTCGGCACCATCGCCTCCATCGACCTCGGAACCATGACCGGCGACGTCCCCTATCAGAACTGGCGTTCGGGCCACTGGAACGGGATCGACGAGCTCTCGTCGGTGGCCTACCAGGAGCGGATCTACAGCGGGAGCGCCGGGTGCCACCGGTGCGGCGTGCGCTGCAAGCGCGAAGCGCGCGTCACGGAGGGCCCCTACGCGGGCGTCGACGGGCCCGGTCCGGAGTATGAGACGCTAGCAGTCTTCGGTCCGCTGTGTCTGAACTCCAACCTCGAAGCCATCGCCAAGGCGAACGAACTCTGCAACCGGCTGGGCCTCGACACCATGACGTGCGGCTCGACCATCGCCTTCGCGTTGGAGTGCATCGAGAACGGACTCCTCGACGCAGCGGAATGGCCCGGACCGACCGCCGACTGGGGCGACCACGAGGGCATAGTGGCTCTGGTGGAGCAGATCGGTCGCCGCGAGGGGCTCGGAGACCTGCTCGCGGAGGGCAGCGCCCGGGTCGCGGCACGGCTCGGAGGCCGGGCGTTCGAATTCGTCTCGACGGTGAAGGGTCTCGAAGCGCCCATGCACGACCCCCGCTCGGCCCATGGACTGGGCTTGGCATATGGCGTCTCGGCGCGGGGCGCCTGCCACAACGCCAGCCTCCAATACCCGATCGAACCCGGCGGGATGTTCGTCGAAGACGTGCCCGACCTAGCCGTGGAGCTACCCGAACAGAGCAGCGTGGGCAAGGCGGCCATGAACGTGGCCACCCAGGACTACGGCGTCTTCTTCGCCGGTTGCGCGGGGTTCTGCAACCTCGGCGCCCGACCTCTGTCGGCGGCGCAGGCGGTGGAGATGATCGACTCAGTCACCGGCGCGGGGTACACGCTCGAGGAGCTCTTGACCGTCGGACGTCGCGTGTGGCTCTTGACGAGGGGTTTGAGCAACCTCTTCGGGGCGCGCGCCGCAGACGACAACCTGCCGCCACGCCTGTTGCAGGCGCTCGACGAGGGGCCCACAGCGGGCGGCTCGCCCGACATGGACCTCATGCTGAGCGAGTTCTACAAGCTCCGCGGCCTCGATGAGAGGGGGATCCCCCGACGGGACGTCCTCGAGGCGGTCGGACTCCGCGATCTCGCCGACCTGCTGGAGTGAGCTTGCCGCGCCGCCCGTCGGTGGCGCACTCCTCAGCCCGTCGGCGCGGCCGCCCGCTACTGCAGCTGGAAGAACGTGGCGACGCTGTCCGTCGCCAGCGGGATGAACGGGCGCTCCGTCATCGACCGGATGGACACAAAGCAGTCCTTGCACGTGTGGCGCACGTCGAACCCACGCACCGCCGCCTCGCGGGTCGGGTAGACGAGATCGGGGTGCATCGAGCACGGGTTGATGAGCCCGTCAGGCCGGATCACAAGGAAGCGCAGCCCCGCCATACAACCGCCCCTGCCGCCGCTCTTGAAGAAGTCGAGCGTGGTAGCGAGGACGTAGTCGGAGTTCAACACCGACCCGGTTGCGCGACGTCGCTCCCTGAGGTATCTGAAGTGGTCCGCGAGCACTTCGAGGTCCTCGGGGTCGCTGATGCTGTAGCCTCGGTCGCCGGTGCGCAGGTGGCTGTAGGCCGAGAAGGAGATCTTGGTGCCCCACTGCTCCGCGCGCTCGACCAGCCCGGGGATCTCGCGGAAGTTGGCGCTCGTGAGTGCCGTGTTCAGGACGATGGCGTCGCCGCCGGGTAGGCGAGTCAGCTTCGGGACGGTCTCGTCCAGACGAGCGAAGAGCCCTCGCAGTTGTCGGAAGGAGTCGTGACGCTCGTCCGGGAAATCGAGCGAGATCGAGAACACATCAACGCCCGCGTTCTTCAGCGACCGGAACCTCTCTTCCGTGAGCGCCCATCCGTTCGAGACGCACACGATCAAGGGGAGTCCACTCCATCGTCGGATGGCGCGGGCGATCTCCTCGAGGTCGGGCCGGGTCAGAGGTTCTCCTCCGCTCAATTGCGTCACGGCAGGGCGCAACTGGCGCGACCAGCGGGCGTAGTCCTCCGGCTGCAGCAGCCCCTCCTCCCGCTTCAGGCGACCCTTGTCGCAATGCAGACAGTCGGCGGTGCACGAGTGCGTCACCTCGAAGGACACGCAGATCGGCCACCGTTTGACCCGGTTCACAAGGCTCCGAGCGCCCACCTTGACCATCAGTTGGCGATTCAAACCTGCTGCCTCCTCATCCTCAGTCTTCCACGAATAGCCGGGAGTCCGTGATCGGCCACCTGCTTGAGCACACCTATGAGTAGCACCGCTACCAGTATCGAAAGCAGCAGCCACGCCGGCAGTCTCAGCGTCTCTCCCAGCCAGGCGATGAGCAGATACCGAGGCGCCCGCGCGACGGTGAGAGCGGTCAAGTACCGCCTCATCGGATACCGCACCGAGAACGCCATCATCTTGAATGGGAAGAACGGTATCGGCGAAGCCGCGGTCAGCACGAGAATGAAGAACGGCGCACGCTGGAAACGCGCGAGCAAGCCGCGGACCCAGCGCCTCTCCACATACCCGCCGAGTCTATCCCACCCGAACAACGGCACGAAGATACGCCAGTCGAGATACCCGGCGATCACCGTGCCGACAGTCGCCGAGAGCGTGGTGATCAGAAGAGGCTGGTGGGCTCCGTAGTCGAGAAGGGCGACCTCGTGAGAGAACAACGAGAGTCCGGTGTTCGCGGGGATCGAGTACAGCAGTAGAAGCAGCTGGGGGTGGATCGGCGAGGCTCCGCCGGAAGCCCGCAGCGCGACGGTGGCGAGGCCCAGAGCGATCGTGACGATGGTGAACACCACCGCCCGAGTGCCCGGTGACCCCGTGCTCCGTCCAGCGAACATCGAACCCCCCCGTACTGCCTGACGACTCCCGCTTCACAGTAGCAGGAAGAAGGCTCGATACAAGCGCAGGCGGATGTGCGAGTCGAAGGGGCTACCCGAAGAACGTGCGGGCTATGTCGTAGAGTTCCCGCGGCACTCGCTTGAGGTCTGCAAGCGCCTCGCTCAGCGGCACGGAGATCACCGCGTCGCCGCGCAGAGCCGCCATCATGCCCCACTCACCCGCCTTGACCATCTCGGCCGCCTTGACTCCGTAGCGCGTCGCGAGCACTCTGTCGCGCGCGGTGGGCGTGCCGCCCCGCTGGATGTATCCCAGGATGGTCACGCGCGCCTCTATCCCGGTGATGCGCTCGATCTCGCGGGCCAGGACCGTGCCCACTCCACCCAGGCGAACGTGGCCGAAGGCGTCGACCTCGTCGGAGCTCACCACCGTCTGCGCGGTGCCGCTCCCGCTGAGAAGGGAGATGCCCTCGCTCACAACCACGATGGAGAAGCGCTTGCCGCGGTCCGCCCGTTGCTGCACCAACCCGCACACTTCTTCCACCGTCATGGGGAACTCCGGTATCAGGATGGCGTCGGCGCCCCCTGCGATGCCCGCCATCACGGCGATCCAACCGGTCTGCCGTCCCATGACCTCCACCACCATCACCCGGTTGTGGGATTCGGCGGTGGAGTGCAGGCGGTCGACAGCTTCGGTGGCCACGTGCACGGCGGTGTCGAAGCCGAACGTGTAGTCGGTGCCCGAGAGGTCGTTGTCGATGGTCTTCGGGACCCCGACCACCTTGAGCCCATACTCATCATGAAGCCGCAAGGCCACGCCCAGTGTATCTTCGCCGCCGATGACCACGACGGCTTCGATGGCGTGGGCGCGAACGGTCTCCAGCACCGCCTCGACCCTGCCCTCCCGCTTGAACGGATTGGTGCGGGACGTGCCCAGGATGGTGCCTCCCTCATGAAGGATGCCGCTGATCGACCCGAGTTCGAGCCGCTGCACGTCCCCGTCGACCAGGCCAAGCCACCCGTTGCGTATTCCGAAGACCTCCCACCCGTACGAGGCGATGGCGCGCCGAGTCGCGGCGCGGATCACGGCGTTCAACCCAGGACAGTCGCCTCCACCTGTGAGCATAGCGATACGCATGATCTGCTCTCCCTTCCGCAGCTCGACGCCGCGCCTCAATCGACTCCATGACTCCATATGCTGATGACGGGCGTCACCGGCGGCGCGACACCTCTGCCCGGAGTCGCTCCGACAGCGACGCAGAAAGACCCAGCCGGTCGATCTCCCACTCCAACTGCTCGATCGTGCCATACCCGTCGAGATACCCATTCACCCGCGCGGCGGAGGTGGAGTCGACGAGATCGGCCTCCACCGGGTAGAACTCCTCGAACTCCGCCGCGAAGGGCCCGGAACCACGTAGGCGATACTTCTGGTGGTAGCCCTCCGCGCGATAGAAGCGGCCTGCCGGGAGCACCTCGGTATGCAGTTCGGCGCCGAGCGCCCGGGCCATGCGCTCGCGCGTGCGCTCGGCCGCGACGCGCTGCTCGGCGTCGTGTACGAAGACCGCGTTCTTGTACTGCACCGACCATGCGGCGCGCCGAGGGTCGTGCGAAGCCCAGAACGAGTAGAGCAACTCTTCGTACGAGACGCGTTCCGGGTCGAAGTCGATCTGGATGGTCTCGCTGTGGTCGCCCAGTCGATGATAGGTGGGGGACGGAGCGGAGCCTCCGGAGTACCCGACCCGCGTGCGCACGACTCCCTGCAACGCCCCGAACCGGGCGTCCGGACCCCAGAATCAGCCGAGGGCGAACGTCGCCGTGGAGAGCAGGCCTGGGATCTCACGGTCGATCGGCGGAATGCGACACACCTCCCTCGCCCTCTCCGAGCCCGCCTCCTCAGCGCGTGGCGCGCTCATCGCGCCTCTCCTCGGTCCCGCGGCCGGAACTCCAGAGCCAACGAGTTCAGGCAATAGCGGACGCCGGTCGGCGGAGGTCCGTCGGGGAAGACGTGGCCAACGTGAGAGCCGCAGCGGCTGCAGACCACCTCAGTGCGCGGTTCGAACAGGCCGACGTCAACCTGCTCCTCGACGCGCTCCGGCTCGATCGGCTCATAGAAACTGGGCCATCCGGAACCCGAGTCGTACTTCGCCAGGGAATCGAACAACTCGCTGCCGCACGCGACGCAATGGTAGATGCCGTCGCCCTTGAAGTCGTGATAGGCGCCGGTGAACGCCGGCTCGGTGCCTTTGCAGCGTGCGACCCTGAATTGGTCCGGAGTCAGCGTGCGCCGCCACTCGTCGTCGGTCTTCGTCACCGCTCGTCGCCCCATGGTATGCAGCCCTCCTGACGGTATGGATGCGCCGCGGCACACACGGTATCGGCGCTCGCGGCGGCTATCGACTCTCCCTCGGTAGGTATTCTGCCCTGCGCTCCTCGGAACCAACCTAGCGCGACAAGGAGGGCGCGACTCGGCGCAACCTGGGGCGCAACCTGGGGCGCAGCCTGGGGCGCAGCCTGGGGCGCAGCCTGGGGCGCCGCTCGAGACGCCGCCTGCGGTGCAGCTCGAGGCGCGCGTCACTTCGACGAGTCTCGCACGTCTTCGAAGCCCCGCGCTGCGTGATACTGAGCCCTGTCGAAGAACGCCCCTATCCGACTCATGAGTTCCACCACCCGGTAGAGATCGGCCGGGCGCTCCCAGACCCCCACCTCGTGCGCGAAGTCATACACGCTGCGCTTGAGAAGCGAGAGCGAGCTCAACACCTCGTGTGCCGCACAGCCGGTCCGAGCGCGTTCGGCGCCCCAGGTGCGGTAGAAGGCCCGCACCTCGGCGGCGCCCCACGACATGACCCCCGGCGCCTGCGCCTCGGGTTCCACTCTCAGCCAAGACCCGAGCCTCGACAGGGCTGTGGTGGCCTCCTTCTCCAGGAGGTCGGGAGCCCGGCCGCGCAGGCAGACGGTAGTCGGATGCGCGAGCATCTCTCGCGCCCAGCGCCGGGCGATCTCCGACGCGTGCTGCTCGATCATCTCCACCAGGGGATCGGAGAGCAGTTCCCCCCGCCTCTCGCGCAGATGGTGGAAGGAGTCCTGGATGCGCCACTCCTCCTCGTGCCGCGCCGCGCATGCCTCGATCGCCCGATCGTTGGAGGGGAACGCCAGCGGCGGCAGATCGTCGAGCGAGAAGTAGCCCACATCCACGGCGTCGTCGCCGGCGACTTCCCGGCCTCCGGTCTTCTCCACCTCGAAACTGACGATGAGCAGGTCGCCATAGTGACTGCTCTCAAAGGAGTCCACGTCGAGGAGAATCCGCACCTGCCCCTCGATGCCCGCCTCCTCGCGCAGTTCCCGCAGCGCGGCATCTTGGATGGTCTCGCCGATCTCCGCAAACCCGATCGGGAGGCACCACATGCCCTCGTGGGGCTCCTGCCCTCTGCGAACGAGCAGCACCCGGCGCTCGTGGTCGAGGACCACCGAGGCGACCACCGGGAGCGGGTTCACATAGAAGACGGTCCCGCAGCGGGGACAGACCTCGCGGTCACGGCCGTCTTCGCCGCGAACCACCACTTCTTCCCCGCACTGAGCGCAGAACCGAGCCTTCATCGCGACCACTCCCTACGTTGGTGGAACGGGCGCACGCCGACCGGAAGCCCAGAAGGCAGCATCGTCCTTGCGCAAGAAGATAGGCCCGGGACGAGACAAGCTCTCCTCGAGGTCTCGCACGTGCAGACGATGCATCTCGGGTTCCGACTCAGGCCAGTCCGTCATGGACCGGAACTTGAATCGCAGGTAGGTGAGCAGGTCGTCAAGGTCACCCTGGTCGAACCGCAACGTGTTCGGATAGTCCACTCGCTCGACGATCTTGAACTGAGCGGAGAGCGCCGCCGACCCTGACTCCGCCGAGAACCTCTCGACGAGCGTGAAAAGCGCCGATCGCTCTTGCGCCGCGCCGACCAAGACGAGCATGTCGCGGACGCTCTCTTCGCTGTGTGTGACCGCCAACAGCCGGCCGGTCTCTTTCAGCACTCGGCCGATCTCCGGAAGCGCTTCCGGAAAGAAGTACAAGGAGTAGCTGCAGACCACCAAGTCGAAAGAGCCATCGGCCCAGGGAAGGACGGACCTGATCCGCATTCGGCGGAAACGCGCCCCCCGCCCGGCGGAGCGCACGCGGCGCACGAACGGCCGCCAATTCGCGGCGTGCGCGTCCACCCCGATGATGGTCGCCGCGGGATGCGAACGACGGGCCACCTCCTCCGCCATATAGCCGAAGCCGCACCCCAGATCGAGCGCCGACCTCACTCCGGAGAGGTCGCGGTGGTCGAGGGCCTGCTCGCGCACGTCGCGCGGGTTGGTCGAGTGCCGCCGGATGATATTCGAAGCGGCTTCGTGCACTGACGGCTCGTGGTACGACCATATGCGCCGACCGGGCATGGACTCCCCCCCCATTCGGGATCCTCGTGCCAAGGATAACTCCATCGGGACTCCGACGCACGAGCCGCGCGGACTACGCAAGGCGCCGGCCGAGCACGGATGCCGGCGGGTCGATCCTCGGTGTCAGGAGGCGACGACCCGCGCGCGACCACGGGTGTTGACGATGGCGACCCCGACGACCGCCACGGCACCCCCGAACACGGTGAGGAGCGTGGGCAGTTCCCCGATCCAGACCCACGCGATGAAGATCGCGAGGACCGGTGGCAGGTAAAGGAAGCTGGCGACCACCGAAGCGGGAGCGCGGGACAGGGCGAAGTTCCAGGTGAGGTAGGCGATGGCCGCCGGGAAAACTCCGAGATACGCGACGGCCACGGTCGCCGCAACCGGAGCTCCGCCCAGGCTGCGGGTCATGCCGGGGAAGAACACCAAGAATGGGATGGTGCCCGCCCAGATGCAGTACGCGGTCAACCGGAGCGCCCCGTACCGACTCAGCAACGGCTTCTGCAGGACGAAGTAGTGAGCGCCACACACGGCCGCGAGGAGCACCAAGACCGCACGAGGGTCGAAACTCATGCCCTCCCCCTCGCCGAGGGCCACGACGGCCACGCCGGAGAAGCTCACCAGTATGCCCAGCCACCCCCATAGACTCAAGCGCTCACGCAGATAGAACTTGGCGAGGAGTGCGGCGAAGATGGGGACGGCGGCGACCAGCAGACTGGCCGCGCCCGCCGTGACGGTGACCTCTGCGAAGTTGAGTAGCAGGTGATAGCCCGTGACGCCCAAG